>JASHRK010000143.1 GCA_030037405.1 Acidimicrobiales bacterium
GCCGAGGTCACCACCGCCCAATCCTCGGCGTCCCACATGATCCCGGCAGCAGTCGGGCTCTCGTCCACGTTGGCGAGGCGGGCGGACCGGACGAGCTCGAAGGTCGGCTGGAACAAGGGAATCGACACGACACGATTCCAGAGCACGGCTTCGACTCTCCCCAGATCACGCCACATCGTCGACGTGTCGAGATCGGAGAGCGCCTGAGCGAGCAACACCCCCACCGACGGGGCTTCGAAACCAAAGACGTCACGAGTCACGACCCCCGCCGTCACCGCCCCTGGTTCGAGGTCAGGAGCTCCTGCGGTCACCCAGTTCTCCGCCACGTCGACAGGCGCTGCGGCGGCACGACCGCCCGTCCGAGCTCCCGTGCTCGCCTTTCCTGTGCTGCCACCCGTCCCGCCAGTCCCGGTGCCCGTCCCGGCAGCCCCGGAAGCCCCCGTCGCCCCAGTGCCTGCCCCGCCGTCGGTCGCGACTGGTCCGACCGGGAACGTGTAGTCGGGGGCCATCTCGGCGATGGTCGTCGACACGGCGAAGGGCGCGAGCGCCATCTGGTACTGGCCCGAAGGGAGCAAGGTGGAAAGCATCTCGTCGAGCGGCCGTCGCTCCAGCACGACGCTGACGCCGATCGACCGCAGCTCGGCTTGTATGACGAGAGCCGCTCGGTCGACGACGCTCAGGCCCCTCGGGACCATCAGGTCGACACGGAGAGGCGGGCCTGTCTCCGACCTTCGCAGCAGCCCACCGCTACCCGTGAAGTACCCCGCCTTGGCAAAGTAGGAGAAGGCGGTCGAAGGGCGGTACAGATCTGGCGCCGCCAGCGACCCCGCCGCCGACGTTGAGGCGCTCTCGCCCGACATGAGGAAGCGGGACACCGCTGGCCGGGCGTGCGGGTCGGCCAGGTCCTCCGAGTCGTCGACGATCTCGCTCCGGTCGAGGGAGTGCTCGATGCCCCGGCGGACCGAGATGTCCGAGACCACGGGGGCGGCGAGGTTGAAGCAGAGTTGCCAGATCTCGTCGTCGGCGCCCATCGAGGTGACGAAGCGATGCGAAGCCACCTGGAAAGGCTGGGACGAAGAGAGCTCGGCGACAGTGATGGCCCCGGAGTCGAGCCCCTCTTCGAGGCCGGACGTCGATTCCTCGACGAAGCGGATGCGCGCGACATGGGCGGCCGGGCCCCAGTAGTCCGGGTTGCGGCTCAACGTGAGCTCCTTGCCGGGTTCGTAGGACGTGATCTCGAACGGGCCGCCCGACACCACCCGGGTGGGCGAGAATCCTCGAAAGGCGTTCACCCACCCGTAACGCTCGGCGACCTGCGCCGGCGCAAGGTCGGCGAAGAGCGACTGCCACTGCGCGAAGGGCCGGCGAAACGTCACCGTCACCGTCCTCCCCTCCCGCGACCCGACAATCGATGCGATGTCCCGGTAGCCGGCAACGAGCCCGGCGTCCGGGAGGGCGTTCGAAGCCGCAACGTGCTCGTGCCAGGCATAGACGAAGTCCGTCGCCGTTATGGGCACTCCGTCCGACCACTTCGCCGCCGGATTGATCGCATAGACGACGGTGAAAGGCGAGACGCTCTCGACCTTGGCGCTCTGGATGAGCGGGGTCGACGAGACCGTGTAGTCAGGTTGTGTGACGAACGGTTGCGGCCAGACCTGCTCCATCACCATCTGGGTGATCTCGTTGTCCCCGGCCGGCGTTGCGGGGTTGAAATCGGTCGGGAGCGACGTGACACCCACCGTCACGGTGCTGTTCGTAACGAGCTCGCGCCCTCCGGGAAGAAGAGTCACCGACGTGGAGGGGGCTTTCCGGGCCACGGGCGAGCTGCAGGCGCTGAGCAAGGTTCCCAGCGCGACGACTGCGGCGATGCCGGCTCCGTAGCGAGGGTGGGCCGAGCGTGGGCCCCAGGCGGGCGCCGAGCGTGGGCCACAAGCGGGCGCCGGGCGTGGGCGCGAGCTGCCTCTCAGCTCCACCGGATGGCGAGCGCCATCGTCACGAACGTGAAGACCAGTACGAAGACGATGGTGATGCGGTCGAGATTCCGCTCGGCCACGGTCGATCCCGCAGCCGCCGAGCCTGAGGAAGCGCCGAACATGTCGGAGAGCCCGCCTCCCCGGCCGCTGTGGAGGAGGATGAGCACGATCAGCCCGAACGCGACGATCACGTCGACGACTACGAGGGCGTCGGTCAGCACAGGCGAAGTCCTCCTCGGCAACATCTTTGCGGGGCAAACGGCCCAACCGGATGGAGTGCCAGGCTACCACTGGTCCAGGCCAGGCCATCGGCGAGCGGACGCCTCGGTGGTCTCCACCGGCAGCTGTGCGGAAGACCCGCTCAGCGCGCGAGAGCGATCTCGTGGAAGCTCTCAGCGTCGAGGCTCGCGCCCCCGACGAGGAGGCCGTCCACGTCACGGCGTCGCAGCAATTCTCCCGCTTTGTCGGGCGTGACAGAGCCTCCGTACTGGATCCTCGCCCCCTCGGCTGCGTCGGCTCCGGCGACGTGCCCGATCGTCGCCCGGATGAAGGCGGCCATCTGCTGGGCATCCTCGCTCGACGCCGTCCGGCCCGTGCCGATGGCCCAGATCGGCTCGTAGGCGATCACCATCCCCGCCACCACGGCGGGCGGACGGGCCGACAGGACGGCCTCGAGCTGCCGCCCCACTTTGCCTTTGGCCTCCCCTGCCTCCCTCTCGGCAAGCGTCTCCCCGACGCAGACGATGGGAGTCATGGCGTGGCGGAGGACGATGTCGGCTTTCGCCCGCACGAGCTCGTCGGTCTCCCCGAAGTGCTGCCGGCGTTCGGAATGGCCGACGATGACGTAGGAGACGTTGAGTTTCTTGAGCATCTCGGCGCTCACCTCACCTGTGAAGGCGCCTTTCTCCGATTCGTGGCAGTTCTGAGCGCCAAGGGCGACGGGAACGCCGTCCGACTCGAGCGCAGTTTGCACCGATCGCAGCGCTGTGAAAGCGGGGTGCACCGAGAGGGCGCGCCCGGCCCGGAGCGGAGTAGCGCGCAGCAGCGCAGAGAGCGCCTGCACGAACTGGATCGCCTCGAAGTGCGTGTGGTTCATCTTCCAGTTGCCGCTGATGAGCAGCTCGCGCTCGCTCACCTCTCTGGCTGCTCCGCCGCCCCCTGCGCCAACCCCTGTCGTATGCCTGCTTGGCGCAGGGCGGCCAGGCCAGGGAGGTCACCGTGCTCGAGCAGTTCGAGGGAGGCGCCACCGCCGGTCGAGACGTGGTCGACGGTCTCCGCCAGCCC
>JASHRK010000144.1 GCA_030037405.1 Acidimicrobiales bacterium
CGCCGCCGCCCTCTCTTGGGGTGCCTTCGCACTACCGTGGGTGAGAAAGAGAAAGAGCGACCCCGGGGAGGTGCCATGGCAAGCACGCGACCGGTCACCGAGTGGGCAACCGACTTCGACGTCCTCGACGCCAAGTACGTCGAGTGCCCCTTTGAGTTCTGGGACGACCTGAGGCGGGACTGCCCCATCGCTCACACCGAGCGCCGGGGCAGCAGCTGGCTACCGCTCCGCTACGAGGACGTCATGGCGATCGCCCACGACGTCGAGAACTTCAGCTCCCGCGAAGTGAGCGTCATCCCCTTCGAAGACGACGAGGCAGGAGACGCCGTCCTCCCCTACGGCCTCCCCCCCATCTCAGCCGACCCACCACTTCACACCTGGACTCGGCGGCTCCTGCTCCCCTGGTTCTCGCACAGGCGCGTGGCTGGGTACGAAAGCCTCACGAGGGAGCTGTGCAGGGACAGGATCGGGCGTGTCCTCGACAGAGGCCGGGCTGACGCCGCCGCCGAGTACGCCCAGCAGATCCCCGTCCGGGTGATCGCCCACATCCTCGGAGTGCCTGCCGAGCTTGCCGACACCTTCACCGGCTGGGTAAGGGACGTGCTCGAGTTCGCCTCGGACCAGGAACGGGTGAGGCACGGCATGGAAGAGCTCATCATCTACTTCCTGGGCGAGATCGAAAGGCGCCGGGAGCACCCGGGGACGGACTTCTTGAGCGAGATGCTCGCTGCCGAGGTGGACGGAGCCCCGATCGAGCAGAGCGTCGTCCTCGGGTTGGCGGCCCTCGTCCTCATCGCCGGGATCGACACCACCTGGAGCGCCATCGGCTCCTCCCTCTGGCACCTGGCCACCCATCCCGAGGACCGCGAGCGCCTCGTCAGAGACCCCGAGGTGTGGCCCCTTGCGATCGAGGAGCTGCTGCGCGCCTACTCGCCCGTGACGATGGCACGGCTCGTGAGCACGGACGTCGAGTACAAGGGCTGCGAGATGAAACGAGGCGACAAGGTGCTCATGAGCTTTCCCGCCGCCAACCGAGATCCCGAGGTGTTCGAGGACCCGGGAAGGGTCGTGCTAGACCGCGCCCGCAACAGGCACGTTGCCTTCGGTGCGGGCATACACCGATGCGCCGGGTCGAACCTTGCGAGGATGGAGCTGCGCGTCGCTCTCGAAGAGTGGCTCGAGGCGATACCCGAGTTCCACCTCGTGCCCGGCGGAGAGGTGACCTGGGCGGGCGGGCAGGTCCGGGGACCGCGCCTGCTTCCGGTCGAGTTCCCGTGAAGATCCGCGTCGACCCGGACAGGTGCCAGGGGCACGCCAGATGCTTCGGCCTTGCGCCCGAGCTGTTCGAGATCGACGACTACGGCCTGTCCACCGTGGTCGGCGACGGCAGGGTCCCCCCTGAGCTCGAGGAGCGCGCAAGGCTTGCGATCGCCAACTGCCCCGAGTACGCCATCGACGACTGCAGCTGACCCGACGGCCGTAAAATGGCCCCAAGAGAGCGGGCGGTGTTGATGTCCTACGTCGGCGATGGCAGCCCCGAGAGGCTATGTGACTCCTTCTTGCAGGATGGAAGGCTCGTCTTCGCGGCGGTCCGCGACGACGGCACCGTGGTCTACGCGAACGAAGCGGTGCGCAACCTTCTCGGATACGAGCCGGACGAGATCGTCGGGCGAAACGTCCTCGAGCTGCTGCAGCCGGACGACGTGGAAAGGGCCGGGCTGGCGCTCGGCTCCGTCGACGGCGGTGACCTCACTGCAGGCATCACGAGGTTCACGGCGCTGCACAAGGACGGGACCTGGCGTCTCATCGAGGTCTTCGCCGGGCCGGTCAGCGACGGGGTCGAAGAGCTCGTCGGCATCTACGCCCGAAGCGGCGCCGACCACGTCTTCATGGAGGAGATCCTCTCGATGCTCGTCCTCGGCATGCCCCGAGCAGCAGTCCTCGCCCCGGTCTGCAACGCCATCGAGTGGCGGGCGGCAGGATCTCACCTTGCCATCAGCTGGGAGGACGAGGAGGGTTTCCACCAGGTCGACACGGGCCTCCCGCACGGGCTCGGCGGGGGGGACGGGCGGGGGGGAACGCCCTGGGCAGACTGCCGCAAGGCCCGGGGCGCCGACTCGGTCGAGGGCACTGCCGCCGATCTCGACGCCGATCTCTCCGCCCTCGCGGCAAGCTCGGGCGTCTCGGAGTACTGGATCCGGAGCGTCTCCTGGTCAGACGTCTACGGCAACGCCACGGTGACGGTCTGGACGGCGGGCGAGAAGTACCGGCCGCGCCTCCACGCCTACGGCATGTCCCTCGCCCACGATCTCGTCGAGCTGATCCTGCGCTGGACTCACCAGGTGGCCGAGATGAGCCGAGCCGCCATGCTCGACCCCCTCACCGGCCTCGCCAACCGGCGCGAGTTCTTCGCCGCTCTCGACGCCCACCAGGGTGGCGCCCTCCTCTACTGCGACCTCGACCGCTTCAAGCCGGTGAACGACCGCTACGGCCACGCGGCTGGAGACGCTCTCTTGCGGCTAGTGTCACGGCGCATCGAGTCCTGCGTCCGCGATGGTGACGTGATAGCCCGCCTCGGTGGCGACGAGTTCGCCGTCCTGTGCGCGGACGCCACCCTCTCTGATGCCGAGGCCGTCGCCAACCGGGTCCGGCACGCCATCTGCCAGCCCTTCGTCGTCGACGCCAAGCGCGTCGACATCAGCGTGAGCATCGGGATCGCCGCCAGTGCCGCGGATCTGAACGAAGATGTCCTCGGCATGGCGGATCGCGCCCTCTTCGAAGCGAAGGCGAGCGGCGGGGCGCGGATATGCCAGGCCGCCCTCGCCGGCTCGGCTTCAAAGCGCTGACGAGACCGGGGAAGGGTTCCATGCAAGCGGTCGTCCCCCGGGTCCTGGCGGAGATCGAGGCGGGGAGGGGGGCGAGGGTGGCACGGGTGGTGCGTTTCTCCGGGTTCGGCGGGCGCCGTGCCGGTGAGGTCCGCGCTCTTCTCGACGACGGCACCGTCGTCGGCTCCCTCCTCGGGGGAGCGGGCGACGAGACGATCGACTCTGCGGGAAGAGACGGCTCCGCCACCCTCGTCGACGTCGTCCTCGGCGATGCCGATGCCATCGCCGCCGGCCTCGGTTGCGGCGGCCTCGCCACGGTGCTCGTGACCGAGGCGCGAGCCGTGCCCCGGGAGTTCTGGGCGGCGCTCGCCTCGGGACGGCCCGCCGCTCTCGCGTCCCGTCCTGGCGCCTCGGGACCGGACGTCATCGCCTTCGTCGAGACCGCCGCCCGGTCCCTCGACAGCTACGGGTCTCTCGGCGACGCCGCGAGTGACGAGAACGCCGGCACCGAAGCCAAGAAGGCCCTACGGCAAGGCAGGGACTCGGCCACCATGGCAGAAGTCGCAGGCGGCATGCTCGTCGTCGAGACGTTCCTCCCCGTCACCTCGCTCCTCGTCGTAGGGGAGGGAGGCATCGCGGTGGCCCTTGGCGCCCAAGCGTCGTATCTTGGCTGGTCCTTCGTCTCTGACCCCGGGTGGAGCCCCGAGCTCGCGAAGAAGGTGGCATCGCTCGGAGCAGCCGATGCGGTCGTCGTCCTCTCTCACGACCCAGAGGTGGACACGCCCGCTCTCGCCGCCGCCCTCGCCACGCCATGCTTCGTAGGCGCTCTCGGCTCCCGCCACACCCAGTCCGCCCGCCGGGAGAGGCTCCGGGCGCTCGGCCTGGACGAGGAGACGCTCGCCCGCATCCACGGCCCCGTCGGTCTCGACCTCGGGGCCCGCACGCCGGAGGAGACGGCCCTCGCCGTGGCAGCGGAGATCCTCGCCACGCGGTCGGGGCGAACGGCCTCGTGCTTGCGTGACAGCGACGGTCCCATCAACGGCTAGCGGGCAGCCCTCCGTCCCCGAAGCGTCCTAGCATTCGCCTCCATGGTGACAGCGATCGTCCTCTTGAACGCCGAGCCCGACCGAGTCGCCCCGCTCGGACGCGCCCTCGCCGACGTCGAGGGCGTCCAGGTCGCCTACTCGGTAGCGGGCGACGAGGATCTCGTCGCCTTCGTGCAGGCCGCCGGCCACGAGGAGCTCGCCGATCTCGTCACGACCAGGATCGCCCCCCTTCCCGGTGTCACGCGGACGCGAACCCTGATCGCCTTTCGCGCCTATTCCAGGGAAGACCTCGCCAACATCTGATCGAGAGCTCAGCCCTCTCCCGCAGCGAGACCGACCGGGCAGCTCACGCCGGTGCCTCCGAGACCGCAGTAACCGGCAGGGTTCTTCGCGAGGTACTGCTGGTGGTAGGCCTCGGCGTAGTAGAAGTCGCCCGCCTCGTCGATCTCCGTCGTGACATCGCCGTAGCCAGCGCTCTCGAGAGCCGCCTGGTAGCGGTCCCGCGAGGCCTTTGCCGCAGACAGCTGTGCGTCGGAAGTGGTGTAGATGGCCGAGCGGTACTGCGTGCCGACGTCGTTTCCCTGGCGCATCCCCTGAGTCGGGTCGTGCGACTCCCAGAAGCACTGGAGCAACTCCTCATATGTGACCGTTCTCGGGTCGAACACGACGAGGACGGCTTCAGCGTGACCGGTCCTCGACGAGCACACCTCCTCGTAGGTGGGGTTCGGGGTGTAACCACCCGAATACCCCACGGCAGTCGTGTACACCCCTTCGATCTGCCAGAAACGCCGTTCGGCGCCCCAGAAGCACCCGAGGGCGAGCACGGCAGTCTCGAGGCCCTGTGGGAAGGGAGCCTTGAGCGGCGTCCCGAGGACGAAGTGCCGTTCGGGGACAGCCATCGGCTCCCCACGTCCGGGAAGCGCCTCGTCGCGTGCCACCATCTCTCGTCTCCTCGAGTTGAACAGTCCCATCTTCCAGCTCCTCCCAAGCCTCTCGAGCTCGCCCTACCGCTCCAGCACTGCCACCGTCCCCGCCACCTTGTCGTGCCAAGTCTGGTTCTTCGGGTCCCACAGGGGCCAGAGCAGGTTCAAGACTGGTAGGACGAGCAGCACTATGAAAAGCGAGCCGGCGATGGCGATGACGCCATAGGTGATCGCCCTGAGCAACGCCTTCGGGAAACCGATGACGCTCGAGCCGGTATTGGTGTCGTGGAGACGGACCCTCACGGCCATCATTCCGAGGGTCTGGCCCCGTGTCGCGATCATGGCGACGACGTACACGAGCTGGACCAGCTCCGCCACAGCAGCAGCTAGGAGCCGCCCGTGGTCGTGAAAGATGCTGATCAGAGCCCAGAGCACGACGAAGACGAGGAGCGAGTCGATGAGGTACCCGCCGGCGCGCCTCCCCCATCCGGCGAGCTCCACCTGCCCGGTGCCTTCGGACGAGCCGAACGTCTCTCCCGGCGGGGCATAGGTGGGAGGTGGGGCATAAGGCGGCGGTCCGTAAGGGGGGACGCTCGGAGCGCCGTAGCCACCCTGCGGCTGGTAACCGGTCTGCGGCGGGTAACCGGTCTGCGGCTGGTAGCCGCCTGGCGGCGGCCACTCCGGCGTGGGCCAGTCGGGCGTAGAGCCCGGCGCCCGAGAGGACCCAGGGCGGTCCCAGCTCGGCGTCGGAGGCTGCTCCTGGCCACCTTGTCCGGTACCGGCAGGGTTGTCGCCCGCGCCGGGCCGCGGCCTGTCCTCGCTGTCGTCGGACGGGAACTGCGCCATCGTGCCTCCCGGCGTCACCTCCACCGAGACTCTCCCAGCAAAGGACGTCCTCTGGAGTCTACGAGCCACCACCTGCCCGGACAGGCCGCCGTAAGAGAGAATCCCATCGTGGAGACAGGTGGCGTCCGCTATCACTTTGGCTGGGGGCTCCGAGGGGGTACGCAGCTGTTCGAGGAGACGGGCTGCGCCAACCTCGTCGTCGTGGACGTGCTCTCGTTCTCGACGACGGTGAGCATCGCGACCTCGAGGGGGATCGCCATCGTTCCGGCGCCGCCTGGCCGGGCGGAAGAGATCGCCAGCAGCCGAGGTGCGAGGCTCGCCAGCCCCACTCGGCCCGGAAGCGACAACGCCCCGTGGTCGCTCTCACCGAGCCGGATGCTGAGAGCGCCCGTCGTGGCCGAGGTGGTCCTTGCCTCGCCGAACGGGGGCAAGATCGCCGCCCTCGCCGGGATCGCTGCCAGCTCGTATGCGCCGCTCACCGTCGTGGCAGCGTGCCTGCGCAACCTCTCCGCCGTCTGCTCCTTCCTCCTCGACAACGTCCGCCAGGGCGACGTCGCCGTCATCGCCGCCGGAGAGCGCTGGGCGGGCGGGTCGCTCAGGCCCGCCATCGAAGACCTGGCCGGCGCGGGCGCCCTGCTCGACCGGTTGAGCCGGGCAGGTGTGCCCGCCGCCTCCGAGCACGGCCCCGTCCGCCTCTCCCTTGACGCCGAACTGGCTGCGCGGTCGGTAGCTGGTCTCACACCGGTCCAGCTCGCCCGCCTCGTCCGGGAAAGCCGGACAGCCGCCGAGCTGCGCGCCCGCGGCTACGAGACGGACGTGGAGCTCGCCTGCGAGGTGGACGTGGCGCGCGGTGTTCCCGTGCTACGCGGGAGCACAGGAGCCTTCGCCAATTTCCGGGCCTCTCGCCACCGGCAACCTCCCCGCCCTCAGAAGGCCCGCCGTGGCTGACCGGGTTGGGCCAGCTCGACGAAGAGCCACTCGAGAAGAAGCGTCTCGTTCACGTTCAGGGCCAGGCGAGATGCCGCCTCGTCTATGAGCTCGACAGCCCGGACGGCCGTCCGGCTCGACTCCTGGGAGGCGCCCAGGCGGGCTCTGTAGGCCGCCGCGAGAGCGCCGAGACCGGCGCGCAGATCGTCGGTGCGGGCTCGCCGCTGCTCACGCCGGTGCCGTGCATCCGTCTCCGCCCTCGCGGCAACCCGTTCTCCCGACCCGCCCGCCTCTTCGGCGAGACGTTCCAGCTCCTCGGCTTGGCGTCGCTTCACCACCTCGGCGGGAGCGTTCGCCGCCGCCACGAGATCGGCGGCGAGGCTGGCAGCCGTCGCCCCCGAGCCGTCGAGCACCGACGGCACCTCCCGCCACCTCGCGAGGCGGGCTGAGTAACCTTCGTCCCGGGCGAGCACTGCAGCCCGGTCGAGCCGCCCCTGAGCCGCTTTCGCGACGGCCGCCGCCTGGGCCTCGTCCACCCCCTCCTGGCTCACCAGGAAGCTGGCGAGATCTTCCTCTGAGAGGTGGTGAAAGTCGACCCTGGCACACCTGCTGGCGATCGTGACGAAGTCCGCCGGGACGGACTCGGCTGTCACGACGATGACCGTCGTTGCAGGCGGTTCCTCGATCGTCTTGAGAAGCACGGGCGAAGCCGAGCCGATGAGGTGGAAGTCGAGCAGCACGAGAACCTGGTACGGCGCTGCCCGGGGAGTCAGGGAGGCCAACCGCACGACCTCCTGTGCCTGCGGCACGAGGATCGACGCGCCGAGGCGCTCGACGACGACGAGATCGGGATGGCGGCAGGACAGCGTTGCCTGGCACACCTCGCACTCGCCGCAGCCGCCCCGGGGGCAGAAGAGGGAGGCGGCAAAGGCGATGGCGGCCGCCCTGCGGCCCGTTCCCGGCGGCCCGAGGAAGAGATAGGCATGGAGCGGGTTGGCGACCGAGGCGCGGAGCAGTCGAACCGCCTCCGGCTGGCCGAGGATCCGGTCGAGCACGGGGTAGGGTGCTTGCTCGCTCACGACGCCGTTCCCGCCGGCGCCTCGAGACCGAGGCGCCCTCTCACCGACTCGAGCACTGCCCCCGCCACCTCTCCTGCAGGCCTCGTGCCGTCGATGACGACCCATCGCTCCGGCTCTGCTGCCGCCTCGGCGAGAAATCCGTCGCGGACGCGCTCGTGGAAGTCGTCGGACTCCCCTTCGAAACGGTCGGAAGGCTCTCGGCGGCGAGCAAGACCGGCGGGCGCCGGTACGTCGAGGAGGATGGCGAGGTCGGGCCAGCGGCCGTTCGTGGCGATGTCGCATGCCTGGCGCACCTCGGGGATCGGCAGGCCCCGGCCATAACCCTGGTAGGCCAGCGTCGACCCGGAGAAACGATCGACCACCACGTGCGAGCCCTCTTCCAAGAGGGGCTCTATCCGCTCGGCGAGATGCTGGGCACGCGCCGCTAGCACGAGCATCAGCTCGCTGCGGGCGGCGAGCTTCTCCGAAGAAGGCGTGAGCAGAAGCTCCCGGATCCGCTCACCGAGGGCGGTACCGCCCGGCTCCCGGGTGAGGTGGGCGCCGATGGCCCGGGCGAGCATCTGAGCCTGGGTCGTCTTGCCTGCCCCCTCTCCCCCCTCGACGCAGATCAACCGCCCGGGAGGGCGACGTTCACCCGGCATCCTTCTTCGCGCTCGCAGGTCTCTTCGCCGTGGCAGCCTTCTTCGTCACAGCCTTCTTGGTGGCAGCCCTCTTCGCCGTCGTGGCCGCCTTCGTGACAGCTGCCTTCTTCGCCGTGGCGGCCGCCTTCTTCGCCGTCGCACGTCTCGGGCGAGTCGACGGTCCGGCATCCCGTCTCATCTGCAGGAGCTCAGCCGCTCGCTCGAGGGTGATCGTCTCCTCCGAGTCCTCCTTGCGAAGCGAGGCGTTCACGGTCCCGTCGGTGACGTAGGGGCCGAAACGTCCCGAGCGAACAGTCACCGGCTGGCCCGAGCCGGGATCGACGCCCAGCTCTCTCAGGGGGACGGTCCGCTGCCCGAAGCGTCCCGGCCTCGGTGTGGCCAGCAGCTCCAGGGCCTCGTCCAACTCGATCTCGAGCAAACGGTCCTCGCTCTCGAGGCTCCTCGTCTCGGTTCCCCGCTTCAGGTACGGGCCGTACCTGCCGTTGCTGGCGGTCACCTCCTCGCCCGTCGCCGGGTCGACACCGAGCGACCTCGGCAGCGAGAGGAGCTTCATGGCCTCCTCGAGCGTCACGGTCTCGAGCGACATCCGCCGGAAGAGCGAAGAGGTCCTCGGCTTGTCGCCGTCCTCGCCTCCCGACTCGCCGAGTTGCACGTAAGGCCCGAACCGCCCCGTGCGGGCGAGCACGGTCTTGCCCGACGAGGGGTCGGTCCCGAGCAGTCGATCGCCGGAGGGGCTCGAGAGCAGCTGGTTCAGCCTCTCCGGCGTCAGCTCGTCCGGGGCCAGGTCGTCCGGGATCTGAGCCCGATCACCGCCTCGCTGGAGGTACGGCCCGTAGCGTCCGACTCGCACGACGATCTCCTCGCCGTTCTCGTCCGCCCCGACGAGGATCGAGTTCACCTCCCGGGCGTCGATCTCCTCGAGGTGCGCCAGCACGGCGTCCTTCAAGCCGCGTGTGCCGTCGACTTGGAGGGCGTGGCGGGGCTGCTCGGATCGCTCGATGTGGTGGGACTCGCCGAAATAGAAGCGCTCCAGCCAGGGCACCTGCTCCTCGGTGCCCGAGGCGATCTCGTCGAGGTCGTCCTCCATGCTGGCGGTGAAGCCGTAGTCGACGAGGTTCGGGAAGTGGTGCTCGAGAAGGCCGACGACGGCAAAGGCGGTGAAGGACGGGACGAGGGCGCTTCCCCTCTTCCGGACGTAGCCGCGGTCCTGGATCGTCTGGATGATGCTGGCATAGGTCGAGGGACGACCGACGCCGAGCTCCTCGAGGCGCCGGACGAGGGAGGCCTCCGTGAACCGGGCCGGCGGGCGCGTTGCGTGCTCCTCCGTCTCGAGTCCGGCGCAGAGCACGCCCTCTCCCGCGACCAGCCGGGGCAGGCGGGCTTCCTCACGGGGATCGCGCCCGCTCGCCGAGCCGTCCTCGGTCTCGTCCTCGTCCTCGCGATAGACCTGCAGGAAACCCGGAGACGCGATCACCGTCCCGGTTGCTGCGAAGACCATCGTCGTGCCGGCCGGCGCCACCGCTGCTTCCGAAGCCGTTCGTGCCTCGATCCTCACCCGCGCGCTCGTCCCGGTGGCGTCGATCATCTGAGAGGCGACGGTCCGCTGCCAGACGAGCTCGTACAGTCGGCGCTCGTCCGGCGAGAGCTCTCCGGCAAGACGGTTAGGGAGGCGGAACCGCTCTCCGGCGGGACGGATCGCCTCGTGCGCCTCTTGGGCGTTCTTCACCCGGCTCCGGTAGGTGCGAGGCTGGCTCGGCACCGACTTCGGCCCGTACAGCTCCCGGGCCTGCTCGCGAGCCGCCCTGACAGCCGTCTCGGAGAGGGTGGTCGAGTCCGTGCGCATGTAGGTGATGTAGCCGCGCTCGTAGAGCGACTGAGCGACGCGCATCGTCCGCTGCGCCGAGAAACGGAGCTTGCGCGAAGCCTCCTGCTGGAGGGTGGAGGTGATGAAGGGCGCAGCCGGCGAGCGCCGGAAGGGGCGCTCCTCGACCGATGCCACGGCGAAGTCGGCGCCGGCGAGGGCGCTCACGATCGAGGCGGACGACTCCTCGTCGAGCACCAGGACCTCGTCGGGCCGGTGGAGGGCGCCGTCCGGGCCGAAGTCCTCCGCCGTCGCCACACGCCTTGGCCCCGCCTCCACAAGCGTCGCCGCGAAAGGCTGTCCCTCCGAGGTGAACCCTCCCTCGACGCTCCACCACCTGGCAGAGGAGAAACGCATGCGTTCCCGCTCGCGCTCGACGACGATCCGCGTGGCGACGCTCTGCACCCGCCCGGCGGACAGCCCTCTCGCCACCTTCCGCCAGAGGACCGGGGAGACCTCGTAGCCGTAGAGACGGTCGAGGATGCGCCTTGCCTCCTGTGCGTCGACGAGGCGACGGTCGAGCGCCCGGGGGTTGTCGATGGCCCCTCTGATGGCCCCCTCGGTTATCTCGTGGAAGACCATGCGCCGGACCGGGACGCGGGGAGAGAGCACCTCGACGAGGTGCCAGGCGATCGACTCCCCCTCGCGGTCTTCGTCTGTGGCCAGGTAGAGCTCGCTCGCCTCGCCGACGAGGCGCTTCAGCTTCGTGACTTGGTCCTTCTTCTCCTTGCTGACGACGTAGAGGGCCTTGAAGTCGTTGTCGACGTCGACGCCAAGGCGCGCCCAGGGCTCCTTCTTGAAGGCCGCCGGTACCTCGGCTGCAGAACGAGGCAGGTCACGGATGTGCCCGATCGACGACTCCACGACGTAGTCCCAGCCGAGGAAGCCCGCGATCGTCTTCGCCTTCGCCGGGGACTCCACGATGACAAGGGGCTTGGCCATCTCTCGCCCGACCCTACGCGACAGACGCCCCAGTCGTGGAGACGGTGTCGCCGGGCTCTGGACGCTCGTCGAACGAGCCCGTCGACCTCTTGGAGAACATGATCGCCGCCAAGAGCACGGCGATCGCGATCCCGGCGATTACGAAACGAGCGCCGCTGTGCCTGAGCGTTATCACCGTCGGCAAGATGAGGAGCGACACGAGGTTCATCACCTTGATGAGGGGGTTGAGGGCTGGTCCGGCCGTGTCCTTGAACGGGTCGCCCACGGTGTCGCCGATGACGGCCGCCTTGTGGGACTCCGATCCCTTCCCACCGTGGTAGCCGTCCTCTATGTACTTCTTGGCGTTGTCCCAGGCGCCCCCCGAGTTCGAGAGGAAGTTCGCCATCAGCTGCCCGGTGAGGATGGTTCCCGCCAGGAAGGCGCCGAGAGCTATGTAGTTGATGAGGAAACCCACTATGACCGGGGAGAGGATCGCGAGCAACGCCGGGGTCGTGAGCTCCCGCTGCGCCGCCGCCGTGCAGATCGAGATGACCCGGCCGTAGGCAGGCTTCTCCGTGCGATCCATGATCCCGGGATGCTCGCGGAACTGGCGCCGCACCTCGACGACGACCGTGCCCGCCGAGCGGCCGACGGCGCGAATGGCGAGGGCCGAGAAGAGAAAGGCGATCGAACCGCCGATGAGAAGGCCGATGAAGGTCGTCGGCTTGGAGACGTTGATCTGGGTGAGCGGGTTCGAGAAGAGGGAGTTCCCGATCGCCGCGATGTGGAGCTGGGTGCCGATCGTCTCGATGAACGAGGCGAAGAGCGCCACCGAGGCGATGACGGCAGAGCCGATGGCGACTCCCTTCGTGATCGCCTTCGTCGTGTTGCCGACGGCATCCAGGCTCACCATCACCCGTTCGGCCTCCCCGTGGAACTCCTCGGACATCTCGGCGACGCCGGCGGCATTGTCGGCGACGGGGCCGAAGGAGTCCTCCGAGATGACCATCCCCGTCTGCGAGAGCATCCCGATACCGACGAGGGCGACGAGATAGAGGTCGACGTCGACGTTTCTTCCTCCGAGGCCGACAGCGGTGGCGATAGCGATGACGATGGCGAGCACAGCCCAGACGCTCGACTCGAGGCCGAGCGAGATCCCTGAGAGCACCGTCGTCGCCGGCCCCGTGCGCGTCGACTCGGCGACCTCTCGCACCGGGCGCGTCTCTGTGGAGGTGAAGTACTCCGTGATGAGGCTGGCGACGACGGCGAGGGCGACCCCGACGAGGACGGCGAAGAAGACCTTCAGCTCGTGCATGAAGAACTGCGCGACGAGGAAGGCGCCGACGAGGGTCAGCACCGCCGAGGTGCGGAACCCGCGGTTGATGGGCGCCATCGCAGACTTGTCGCTCTCTCTCGCCCGCACGATGAGTATCCCGAACGCCGAGGTGAGGATGCCGATCCCGACGACTACGAGCGGGTAGATGAGCCCCCTCGCCCAGGCGGCGGGGTCGTGGGCGTAGAGGGTCTTGAAGGCCGAGTAGCCGAGGATGAGGGAAGCGATGATCGTGATCTCGTAGGACTCGAAGAGGTCGGCGGCCATCCCGGCGCAGTCGCCGACGTTGTCGCCGACGTTGTCGGCGATCGTCGCCGCGTTGCGCGGGTCGTCCTCGGGGATCCCCGCCTCCACCTTGCCCACGAGGTCGGCGCCCACGTCAGCAGCCTTCGTGAAGATGCCCCCTCCGACCCGCATGAAGAGGGCGAGAAGGGAGGCACCGAAGCCAAAGCCGACGAGCACGGCCGTGGCGGTGTTCTGGAAGATGAAGACGATGCCGGTGGCGCCGATGATGCCGAGCCCGACGCAGAACATGCCCGTGACGCCACCGGTCCTGAAGGCCACCCGCAGCGCCGCCGGCAGCCGCCCGTCACGGGCGGCGGCCGCCGTGCGCACGTTCCCCCTCACGGCAATGCTCATGCCGATGAACCCCGTGAGCGACGAGAAGGTCGCCCCGATGATGAAGGCGATCGCCCGAGAGAAGCCCGCGGAGAGAAACGTCAGGGCTACGCGACCATCGGGAGCGACCACCTTCGTCGCCGTGAAGAACACGAGGACGAAAAGCGGGACGACGATCATGGCGATCGTGCGGAACTGCCGCCGCAGGAAGGCGACAGCACCCTCTTGGATGGCGGCGGCGATCTCGCGCATCGTAGGCGTGCCCTGATCGGCGGCGAGAACGCCCCGCATCAGGTACAGAGCTACGAGAATTGCGACGGCTCCGGTGGCAAGGGCAAAGCCCAGCCAGGCGCGCTCGGCACCGCTGAGCGAGAATGCCTGGTAACCGCCGGAGCTCGCAAGGAGGTGGGACTGCACCAATCGGGCTCCTTTTGTCAGGTCGGGGCGAGGATAACGACTCCGGCGCGCCAGTTCAAGATTTCACTAATCCTGCTGAGCCTCGTCTCCCGCCGCCGTGGGCTCGCCCGAGTTCGTCTCGGCGGGGCGAACGATGTAGACGACAGGGTTGATCATGGTCGTGCGGTGATTCCGTTCCCCGACTACGCCCTCGGCGGTTATGAGCGCCCCGGGATCTACCCCCGGGTAGCGCCTCCGGCCCTGGAAGACGAGGAGGATCTGGCCCGTCGGATCCGCAAGCGTGCACTCTACGCTCGGGACTCCCGCCCGCGGCTGCACTCTCACGGCCCTCACCCTGCCCCCGACCTTTGCTCGTTGGCGCCAGCGGAGCTCTCCGATGGGCGTCGCGCCGTGCGGCATGAACCGCAGGGCGTGGGGGCTCGCGGCCTCTTCCCACTCCGGTTGGCGGTTCCTCGCCCTCTCGGCGGCGCGATGGCGGGCCTTCGGGGCGGCCGGCGCCTCCGTGAGGTCCTCGGTGGCTTCGAGGCCGCTCCGCCACGGGACGAGCTCCCGGCGACGCTTTCCGAGCGGGAAGGGGACGATCGTCGCCGTCGCGTTCGGCAGCTGGCTCACGTAGCCGGCGATGCTGTCGGCCGTGCGGTCGTGGAGCACCCGACGCCAGACGCCCTCGAAGACGCGGCGGGGAAGGAGCACCGTCACCTCCGTCCGGCCGTCCGCCGCTGCGTCTGCGACGAGCTCCATCGAGGCCCGCGTGAGGCGACGGTCGGGGCACTCGACGAGATCGAGAGGGAACTGGGCGAGACCGAGGCGGCTCCACTGGTGCTCCAGCTCTTGGGCGACGGCGGTGTCGAGCACGAAGTGGACGGCCCGGAGCTCGTCGGGTTGGAAGGTGCGGGCGTACTGGAGGGCGCGGGCCGTGGCGAGGTCGAGTCGCTCCACGAAGACGAGCACGACGTGGCGGCGAAGCACCGGCGCCTCGGCGGCCCTTGGGGCGTTCTCCTCGAGCTCGGTCTTCTCGGCGGCGTACTGCTTGTGCAACCTGAGAAGGGCGATGAGCAGGAGGGGGAACATGACGACGACCAGCCAGGCGCCCTGGGAGAACTTGACGACGGCGAGGATGCCGACGATGAGCCCCGAGAGGACGGCGGCCGAGCCGTTGATGACGATCTTGTAGTTCCACCCGCGTTCCCTGTGGGTCAGATGGTGCTTCACCATGCCCGCCCCCGCCATGGTGAAGCCCACGAACACCCCGATGGCGTAGAGAGCCACGAGGGCGTTCACGCTCGCCCGCGTGGCGACGAGGAGCGCTGTCGAGACGCAGGCGAGGATGATGATGCCGTTCGAGAAGACGAGCCGGTGACCACGCCTCGTGAGCTGGCGGGGAAGGTAGGCGTCCTCGGCGACGAAGCTCGCGAGGTTTGGAAAGCCGTTGAAGCTCGTGTTCGCCCCCGTCCAGAGGATCAGCATCGTGACGAACTGGATGTAGTAGAAGCCGACCCTCCCGAACGTCGAGGAGCCGAAGACGTACTCCGCCTCTTGGGAGAGAACGGTCGGGTTCCCGCTCGTGAAGGGCACGGCGTGCGTGACGCGGGCAAGGATCGAGACGCCGAGCACGAGCGACCCGAGCGTCACCGACATGATGACGAGCACCCTCCGGGCGTTGCGTCCCGCGGGTTGGCGGAAGTTGGCCACGCCGTTCGAGATCGCCTCCAGGCCGGTGAGCGACGACCCTCCGTTGGCGAAAGCCCGGAGCACGATCAGGACGCCGGCCCCGTAGAAGAGCCCGCTGACCGAGTGGCCGACAGCGACGCCGGGAATGTCGATCGAGTGCTGGTGGAGCTGCCCGAGCCCGGCGCGGATCAGGCCCAGGACGACGAGAGCGCCGATTCCCGTGATGAAGAGATAGGTCGGGAGAGCAAAGGTCTTCCCCGCCTCTCGGATCCCCCGCAGGTTCCCGTAGGTGATCAGGAGCACGACGGCGACCGTGACCGAGACGACGATCGGAGTGTGGTTCAAGACGAGGTCGCCGTTGATCTTGACAGCCGAGACGAGGGCGTCGGTTCCCGCCGCCGTCTGCACGCAGACCGTGAGGACGTAGTCGATGATGAGGGCGACGGCGGCTATCTGCGCCACCTTCGGCCCGAAGTTGTCCCGGCCCACCACGTAGGACCCCCCCGCCTTCGTGTAGACCATCACGACCTCGCGGTAGGACAGGGTCACGAAGAAGAGGACGAGGAGGATGGCAAGGGTGATCGGGAGCAGGAGGGCGAAGGCGGCGACGCCGATGACGGGCACGAGCTGGTTGAGCATCTCCTCGGTGCCGTAAGCCGTGGAGGAGATGCAGTCGGGCGAGAGCACGCCGAGGGCGAGGAACTTCGAGAGCTTCTCCTCCGAGAGCCGCTCGGTCGTGAGAGGCGGCCCGAGCAACCTCCTTTTCAAGCGGTAGGAGAAGGGCTCGGGGAGGACGTAGGTGCCGGGCGAGGAGGCCGGCAGGGGCCCTTCGTCGCGGGCCGGCACCTCAGGACCGAGCTCGGACGTCCTTGCCACCCGGTTATCTTGGCCCGCCTCCACCGCCCGGTCGAACCACGGGCGAGCGGAGTGGCGGCTCGTGAGCGCGCGGGGAAGGATGGAGGACGGTGCACGTCATCATCGTCGGCTGCGGCCGCGTCGGATCGGGCCTCGCCGTGGGCCTCGAGAGAGCTGGCCACAGCATCGCCATCATCGACAAGCAGGAGCGGGCGTTCCGCCGCCTCCCGCCTGACTGGAGCGGGCAGCGGGTCTGCGGCTTCGGTTTCGACCGCGACCACCTCGACGTCGCCGGTGCCGGCCGGGCCTCCGCCCTGGCCGCCGTCACGAGCGGCGACAACTCGAACATCCTCACGGCGCGCATCGCCCGGGAGACCTACGAGATACCGAACGTCGTCGCCCGCATCTACGACCCGCGCCGGGCCGAGATCTTCGAGCGGCTCGGCATCCCGACCGTGCCGAGCGTCTCCTGGACGACCGACCAGGTCTTGCGCAGGATCCTTCCCGACCAGGGCTCGTGGGAGTGGACGGACTCGACGGGCGAGCTTCACCTCGTCGAGCGAGTCCTCCCGCTCGAGTGGGCCGGCAAGCGTCTCGCCAGCGTCATCCCTCCAGGGATACGGATCGCCGCCGTCATGCGCACCGGGGCTCCGATCCTCGCCGTGCGAGAGCTCGTGGCGCAGGAAGGAGACATCCTCCAGCTGCTCGTCACGCGGGACACCGAGCCGGCGTTCCACACGCTCTTCGGCGGAGGGCCGGGGAGCGAGTCGCTGGCGACCGGCTCGCCGAGGAGGGCAGGAGACGCATGAGGGTGGCAGTGGCCGGAGCGGGAAAGGTGGGGCGTTTCTTGGCCGAGGACCTCGCCTCGAGCGGGCACGAGGTGACGCTCATCGACAAGGACCCCGACCTCGTGGCCGGGCTGGAGATGCCCGCACGGGTGACGTGCGCCCCGGCCGACGCCTGCGAGGTCTCCTCGCTCCAGTCTCTCGACATCGACACGGTGGACGTCATGGTCGCTGTGACCGGGGACGACGAGGACAACCTCGTCATCTCGCTCCTCGCCAAGCAGGAGTTCGCCGTCCCGAGGGTGATCGCCCGCGTGAACCACCCGAAGAACCACTGGCTCTTCAACGAGTCGTGGGGCGTCGACGTGGCGGTGTCCACCCCCCAGATCCTCGCCGGCCTCGTCGAGGAGGCCGTCTCGGTCGGCGTGCTCGTGCGTCTCTTGCAGTTCGAAGGCGGCAACACTCGCCTCGTCGAGGTCACGCTCGCCACGGGGTCGCCCGCTGAGAACCGCGCTGTCGGCGACATCGGCCTGCCGAGAGGCGCCACCGTCGTCGCCATCGTGCGCGAGGGCCATGTGGTGGTGCCGAGGGCGGACACGATGCTCGACCGGGGCGACGAGGTCCTTATCCTCGCGAGCTCGAGCATCGAGGACGACGAGATTCGAGAGCTTCTCGCCGCGAGGGCCTGACCATGCCAGAGGGTCCCGCTCCGCGCCGCGCGGCCGCCTTCTTCGACCTCGACAAGACGGTGATAGCACGAGCCTCGATGCTGGCTTTCGGCCGCCCCCTCTACCGCGGTGGCCTCATCAACCGGCGGACGGTCCTCCGAGCGCTCTACGGCCAGCTCGTGTACCTATACCTTGGCGCGAGCGACGCCCGCCTGGAGCGGATCCGAGAGTCGGCTCTGAAGCTGACGAAGGGGTGGTCGCAGGCACGAGTCCGGGAGATCGTTGCCGAGGCGCTCGAGCAGATCGTCGAGCCGATCATCTACGCAGAGGCTGCCGACCTGATCGAGGAGCACCGGGAAGCGGGCCGGATGATCGTCATCGTCTCCGCCTCACCCGAGGAGATCGTCGCCCCGCTCGGCCGCTACCTCGGCGCCCAGCGCGTGATCGCCAGCAGGGCGCGCCTCGACTCAGAGGGCCGCTACACGGGCTCGATGGAGTTCTACGCCTACGGCGAGTTCAAGGCGGAGGCGATCCGCGCCCTGGCGGATCACGAGAGCCTCGATCTCTCGCAGTCCTTCGCCTACACCGATTCCTACACCGACGTCGCCATGCTGGAGGAGGTCGGCCATCCGGTCGCCGTCAACCCGGACCGCGTCCTTGCCCGTTACGCCCGGGAGCACGACTTCGAGATAGCCCGTTTCAACCAGCCGATCCGGCTACGCGACCGGGTGCGCGGAACGATCTCGGCGGTACCGCAGAGACCGGCGGTGGCGGTCTCCATCGGCGCCATCGCGCTCGGCGCCGGCGCCGCCGCCTTCGGCTGGTGGCTCGGGTCGCGCAGAAGACCCGATCTGCAGGAGAGCTACTGGCTGCGCAGCTGAGGAGAGCTGAGGAGGGAGCTCTCAGCTGCCTCTGAGACGCTTCGCAGCGACGGCGCCGAGCGCGACGAGGACGGCGAGGATGATGATCTTCTTCAGCATGTCGCCACAGTAGCGGGCACGCCTGCGAGCTGCTGGCGGTGCGCTTGAGAGCGGGGGGCGGGCGACCCGGGCGTCGGACGGGCCGGGCGTCGGACGGGCCGGAGCGGGCGCTCCGCCCGAGCCTTAGACGGTCAGGAGGTCGCGGGCGCCGGTGTCGCTCGAGGGGTGGCGGAGCTTCGACATCGCCCGGGCCTCGATCTGACGGATACGCTCACGAGTCAAGTTGAAGTGCTCCCCGACCTCTTCGAGGGTGCGGGGCTCCCCGCGGTCGAGACCGAAACGCAGCCGGAGGATCTCCCGCTCACGCTCGTCGAGGGGAGCGAGCAGGCGATTGATCTCGACCGGAAGAAGCGCCGTGGCGGCCACCTCGAAGGGGGACTCTGCCGAACGGTCCTCGACGACGTCACCGAGCTCGGCGTCTCCGTCCTCCCGCAGCGGCTCGGAGAGGGAGAGCGGCTCGTTACGGAAGCGGAGAGCTTCGATCAGCTTGTCCTCGGGCAGCTCGACCTCGACTCCGAGCTCGGAGAGGGTCGGCGGCCTGCCGAGCTTGAGCTCCAGGCGAGCCTGTGCCTTCTGCACGCGGGCAAGGGTGTCGCCGGCGTGCACGGGGAGCCGGATGGTCCTGCCGGTGTTGGCGATCCCCCGCGTGATCGCCTGGCGGATCCACCACGTCGCGTACGTGGAGAACTTGAAGCCCTTGCGCCAGTCGAACTTCTCGACGGCATGCATGAGCCCCAGGTTCCCCTCCTGGATGAGGTCGAGGAGGGGGAGGCCCGAAGCCTGGTACTTCTTGGCGATCGAGACGACGAGCCGGAGGTTCGACTGCACGAAGGTCCGCTGAGTAGCATCGCCCTCGCGCACCGTACGGTTGAGCTCGCGCCGCCGCGTCGGCGTCAGCCCCTTCTTCGACGCCAGCTCCTCTTCCGCCTCGAGACGAGCCTCGATCGCCTGTGCGAGCCGGACCTCGTCGTCCTTGGTGAGCAGCGGATACTGGCCTATATCGGTGAGATAGAGCCTTACGAGGTCTTCCTCGTCCCGCTCGACTCGCTCCTTCGCCAAGTTTCGACTTCCTCCGTCAATCCCGATGTGGGTTCGATGCGTCAGGGGGCGCGGTCGAGAACGACAGGTGCCGCTCAAGGACAATGGGCCGACGACGGAACGGAGATTCGTCCGGAACCAGCCTCTCGCTGCCCTGCCGCTTCAGTTCGACGTTCAGTGTAACGGTCGCGTCAAGTGTGCCCGGTCCCACCCCCTCCAGGGAAAGTCGAGATGGCGAGATCGGCGAGGACGCGGGCGAGGACGCGGGCCGTGGCCGGCTCCGCCGCCAGGTCTGCGTGAAGCAGGCGACGTCGGTAGGCAGCCTCGAGAGTCCGGTACCAGTCGGGCGCCGTAGCGCCGCTCAAGGTGGCGAGCCACTCCTCCACAAGTGGTCCTGGCGAGCTGGTGCACTCCTCGGCCGTGGGAAGGCCGGCGGAGACGGGGAGAAGAGCTTCGAGCTGCTGAGCCCTCCAGGCGTGCGCCATACTTGCGCCGCTCACCCACACCGTCTCGGCCGGCGACGCCTGCTCGACGGCCTGACGGCCAAGGCGCTCGAAGGCGGCGAGCTCCACGTAGCGAAGACCGCCGAGGACGCGGACGAGCGCGATCAGGTCGAGGCTCGACTCCGGCCCGGCCAGCTCCTCGAGGAGCGCCTCGCCTCCTAGGGCGGCGCTCCACCTCGCTGCAGAGCGCTCCGCCTCCCGCCTAGCCGTGTCGGAAACCGTTGGTGATCGGCATGCGCCTGTCCTTGCCGAAGCCGCGGGTAGTCACCCGCGGTCCGGGTGCCGCCTGGCGGCGCTTGTACTCTGCCCGGTCGACGAGCTCGACTACCCTGCGCACGACCTCGGCGTCGTGGCCCTCGGCGACGAGCTCGGCGACGGTGCGGTCCCGCTCCACGTACTCGAGCAAGATGGCGTCGAGCTGGTCGTAGCTCGGCAACGTGTCCTCGTCTCGCTGACCGGGCCTCAGCTCGGCAGAGGGCGCCTTCGAGAGCACCGAGACCGGTATGAGGTCGGTGCCGGCGACGTTGTTGCGCCAGCGGCAGAGCTCGTAGACGAGCGTCTTCGGTACGTCTCTTATGACGGCAAAACCGCCCGCCATGTCGCCGTAGAGGGTGGCGTAGCCGACCGACAGCTCGCTCTTGTTGCCCGTCGTGAGCACCAGCCAGCCCGAGTTGTTGGAGAGCGCCATGACGATGGTGCCTCTGATGCGCGCTTGCAGGTTCTCGTCTGTGAGCCCGGTCACGCCGGCGCCGGCGTGAGACGAGAGCATCTCGCCGAGCGTCTTGTGGGCCGGCTCGATCGGGATGACGCGTGCCTCGATGCCGAGGTTCCCGGCAAGAGCCTTGGCATCCGAGATGGAGTGGTCGCTCGAGTAGCGGGAGGGGAGGAGGATCCCGTGGACGCGCGTCGGCCCAAGGGCGTCGACGGCGACCGTGGCGACGAGGGAGGAGTCGATACCGCCCGAAAGCGCCACCAGCACCTCTTCGAAAGGGCCCTTCTCGACGTAGTCACGCGTACCGACGACGAGGGCGCGATAGACCTCCTCCTCAGGCGCGAGCTCGCCGGCGATCGACGGCTGGCAGCGCCTTTCGCGCTGCTCGGGAGACGAGGCCTCCCGTGCCGAGCCGACCGTCACGGCAGGCAGAGGTGCTGACGCCGCCTGCTGGCCGCGCGGGTCGAGGAGACGCTTGCGGTACGCAGGCTGTATCTCGAGGTCGACTACCGTCACGCCCTCCTCGAACTGCGGAGCCCGTGCCACGAGCGTGCCCTCGTGGTCGAAGATCATCGAGCCGCCGTCGAAGACGAGCTCGTCCTGACCGCCGACGAGGTTCACGTAGACGATGGCCGTCGAGGCGTCGGCGGCACGAGTGCTGAGCATTGCCTGGCGCTCGGCGAGCGCCCCGCGCCGGTAGGGAGAGGCGTTGATCACGACGACGAGCTCGGCGCCCCCTGCCCCGAGCGCCGCCACCGGCCCAGCCGGGCTCCAGGAGTCCTCGCACACCGTGATGCCCGTCCTCACGCCGCCGACGAGGTACAGCTCCGCCGGGTCTCCGCCGGCGGCAAAGTAGCGGCGCTCGTCGAAGACGCCGTAGTTGGGCAGGATCTGCTTGTGCCACACGCCGTGCAGCTTTTGCCCGCAGAGGATGCCTGCCGCGTTGTACAGGCCGCCTTCCTCGTCGGCGAAACCGACGACGCTCGCGCACTCGCCGCTCGCGACCGCCAACTGCTGCATGGCCTTCAGGTTCGCCTCGACGAACGCGGGGGCAAGCAGCAGGTCCTCGGGCGGGTAGCCCGTCACAGCCAGCTCCGGGAAGACTGCGAGCCCGGCTCCGGCCTGCTCGGCTGTCTCCATCATGGCGAGGATCTTGCCGGCGTTGCCGTCGATGTCGCCTACGACGGTGTCGACCTGGCAAAGCGCCACGCGAAGCCCTGTCATCGCTGAGATCGTACCGGCCGGCCCACCGCTCGATCGTTACGCTTCGGCCAGCTCATGAAACCGTTGCCAGCGCAACTCGAAGACGCCGCACGATCCTCGGCAGACCCTCAGGCGGTGCGGCTCGTCTTCAGCCGCCTCCTCGAGGCGCAGCCGGAGACGGTGCCGGCCACCGAGGTCGGAGAGGCGCTCGCTCACCGCATCGCCTCCGTGGCCGGGGCGAGCCGCTCGCTCGCCCGCCTGCTGACGGCCGATCCGGAGGCGGTCGAGGCGCTCGCCATGCCTCCGGGAGCGCCCCCGTCCTCTCCCGTGAGCGAGGCGGTCGACGGCGGCGACCTCGTTCGCAGAAAGAAGCTGGCATACCTCGTCATCGCGGCGGACGACCTGTGCGGAGAGGACCAGCTCGAGACCGTCGGCAGCAGGCTCTCTCTCCTCGCCGACGAAGTCCTCGAGGCCGCCTGCCGCATCGCCCTCGCCGAAGGCCTCCGGGCTGCGGCCGGCTTGGCCGTGATCGGCATGGGCAAGCAGGGAGCCCAGGAGCTCAACTACGCGAGCGACGTCGACGTGGTCTTCGTCGCCGCCGGGGGGCTCGACTCGGCCGAGGCGAGCGTGGCGGCTCGCCGGGTGCTCGCCATAGCCGGGCAGGCGTACCGGATCGACACCGACCTTCGGCCCGAGGGAAGAAACGGCGCCCTCGTGCGCACCCTCGACTCCTACCGCGCCTACTGGTCGAGGTGGGCGAGGCCCTGGGAGTACCAGGCGCTCCTCAAGGCTCGAACAGCAGCAGGAGATCGTGAGCTCGGCAGCCGGTTCGAAGCGGAGGCGAGCGGGGTCGTCTGGAGCGAGCCGCTCGACTCCGAGGCCCTGTCGGAGCTGCGCTCGATGAAGGCGAGGACAGAGGAGATCGTGGCCCGCCGCGGGCTAACCGGCCGCGAGCTCAAGCGAGGAAAAGGAGGCATCCGCGACATCGAGTTCGCCGTCCAGCTCCTGCAGCTCGTGCACGGGAGGGACGACCCCCTCCTGCGCGTCCGCCCCACGCTGGGGGCTCTCGCCGAGCTGCAGCGGGGTGGCTACGTCGACGAGCGCGACGCCTGCCTGCTCGCGCTCTCCTACCGGTTCCTCCGCACAGTGGAGCACCGCCTCCAGCTCGTCGAGGAGAGCCAGGTCCACACGGTCCCGCCCGGAGGCGAGCCGCGCGACCACCTCGCTCGGGTGCTCAGCTTCGCCCCCGCCGGGGGTGGAGAGGGGACTGGAAGGCCGCGGACGGACCGTTTCGACCAGGTGCTCGCCCGCTACCAGTCCTCGGTGCGCTCGATCCACGAGCGCCTCTTCTTCCGCCCGCTCCTCGAGGTCTTCACGAGCGAGGGTCACCCGAGGCTGACCGAGGCGGCGGCATCGGAGCGCCTTGCCGCCTTCGGGTTCAGGCATGCGGACCGGGCACGTCAGGCGCTCGCGGAGCTCACGCGGGGGATGACGCGCTCCTCGCGACTGATGCAACAGCTCCTTCCCGTTCTCCTCGGGTGGCTGTCCGAGACACCGGACCCCGACGTGGGGTTGCTCGGCCTGCGCAACCTCGCCAGCCTCCCCCACCAGCGCGACGTGCTCGTGGGCTCCTTCCGGGACTCCCCCGAGCTGGCGAGGCGGCTGTGCGTCGTGTTCGGGACGGGCCAGCGCCTCGGCACGCTCGCGATCCAGCATCCCTCGCTCGCCCTTCGCATCGGCGAGGACGCCGAGCTCGCCGCCTCCGATCCGGCCGAGCTGACCGAGCACGCCCTCGCCGCCGCCGACTCCTCGCCCGAACAGGCCGCAAAGGGGCTCAGGCGCATCGTCGGTCAGGAGACCTTGCGGATCGCCGCCTCCGAGCTCCTCGGGGTCTCCGCGCCGGCCATCGTCCCCCGCCAGCTCGCAGCTCTCGGGGACGCCGCCCTGACGGCCGCCCTTCAGAGCGTCGCGACGGGCGTTCCCTTCGGGCTCGTCGCCATGGGGCGGCTCGGAGGCGAGGAGCTCTCCTACGGCAGCGATCTCGACGTCGTCCTCGTCTACGAGGGCTCCGGCGTGAGAGACGCCGCCGAAGCAGAGCGCGTCGCCATCTCCCTGTTCAAGCTCCTGAACGGGGCCACGCCCTCCGACCGCATCTGGACCGTGGACGCCTCGCTCCGCCCTGAAGGAAAGCGCGGTCCGCTCGCCCGCTCCTTCGAGGCCTTCGTCGAGTACCACGACCGGTGGGTCTCGGCCTGGGAACGCCAGGCTCTCCTGCGAGCGAGGCCACTCGCCGGCGACCCGGCGTTGCTCGCCCGCTACATGGAGCTCGTTGAGGAGACCCTGTGGAACAAGCCGTTCACACCGGACGACCTCCGCGAGATCCGCAAGCTGAAGGCGCGCACCGAGCGCGAGCGGATCCCCACCGGAGAGGACCCGCAGTTCCACCTGAAGCTCGGGCGCGGCTCTCTCGCTGACATCGAGTGGACGGTGCAGCTCCTCCAGATCGAGCATCGTGTCGCCTCGACGAGCACAGCGGGAGCGATCGAGGCGCTCACGAACGCCGGTGCGCTCGGGCAGGACGAAGCCGCCGCCCTCGGGGAGGCCCTTTCCTTCCTCACGACCACGAGGGCCCGCTGGCACCTCGTGGGCAACTTCATCGCGGGCGCGGGCGGCCCCGTGACGAAGCTCGGATCGGACTCGCTCCCCCAGCACCCGGACGCTCTCGCCCGCCTCGCCCGCTCCTTCGGAGAGCGACCGGCCGAGCTGCGGGAGCAGTACCGGCGTGTCACGAGGAGGGCGAGGACCGTCGTGGAGCGGCGTTTCTATCGACTGTGAGCCCGAGACGGCAGGGACGTCACTCACCAAGGCTTCGGGCAAGCTCGCTTGCCCGCTGCCGTCCCTCGGCAGGTGTGAGACCGGCCTTGGCAAGCAGCCAGCAGGACACCGGTGCGGCGGTCCGCTCCGAGGCATGGGCGGCGACGCCGGCGAGAGCGAGCAGGTCGTTCAGCTCCTCTTCCGTCGGAGCGTCGACCCCGAGCACCTGGGCGAAACGGGAGAGCCACTCTTGCATCGTGAGTTCCACGATCGCAACTTAGCGGGAGCGGGACGTCGCCTGGCGGGTCGCACCCGGTCAGATGGCAGGAGGCGCCGCCGCCGCCCAGTACGGATCGCGCAGCTTGCGCTTGAAGATCTTGCCCGAGTCCTCCCGCGGCAGCTTCTCGCTGAACTCGACCACGCGAGGAACCTTCAGGCCTCCGAGCCGCTCGCCCACGTAGAGGCGGACGGCGGCGCTCTCGAGCCTCGCCCCCGGCTCGGGCTCGACGACCGCCGCCAGCACCTCCCCGTATTCCTCGTCGGGTATGCCGAAGACGGCCACGTCCCGTACGCCGGCCATCGTGAGCAGGCATCCCTCGATCTCGATCGGGTAGATGTTCGCCCCGCCGGAGATGACCATGTCACGCTTGCGGTCGCAGAGGTAGAGGTACCCCTCCTCGTCGAGGTAGCCGACGTCCCCGATCGTGACGAGATCGCCATTGGCAACCTCCTCCCTCGCCTTCGGGTTGTTCTCGTAGGTGAAGTCGCCGAAGCCTTCGACACGGGCAAAGATCTCGCCCGGCGTCCGAACGGGCAGCTCGGCGCCGTCGGGGCCGAGGACCTTCAGCGTGACGCCGTCGAGGGCCCGCCCCACGGTGCCGGGGTGCTCCAGCCACTCCGAGCTCGTCGAGCCGGTGAGGAGACCGACCTCGGTCCCCCCGTAGAACTCGTCGACGACCGGCCCGAGCCAGTCGATCATGGCCCTCTTCACGTGCTCGGGGCAGGGGGCCGCTCCATGGGTGACGCGCCTGAGCGAGGAGAGGTCGTAGCGGCGCCGCACCGCCTCTTCGAGTCGGAGCAACCGCACGAACATCGTCGGCACCAGATAGAGGTGGCTCAAGCGGTGCTCCTCGATCAGCGCGAGGAGCCTTTCGGCCTCGAAACGCGGCTCGATCACGAGAAAGTTCCCGAACATGACCGACGCCATCGTGAAGACGTTCGGGGCGGCGTGGTACATGGGGGCGGCCATCACGCTTCGTCCCCCCGGCTCGACGCCGAGCGCCGCCAGCTGCACGAGGGTCGCCTGCAATGCCGCCGCCGGATCGCTCGAGCCAAGTCGCCGCACGCCCTTCGGCCGCCCTGTGGTGCCAGAGGTGTAGAACATCGTGTTCCTCGGCGACGCCTGCTCGTCGACGGCATCGGTCGCCCGGCCGTCGCGCCACTCCGCCCAGTCGTGCTCGCTCTCGCAGGGCGGGTGCGGCCGGAGCCCGTAGGCGAGAGCCAAGTCTCGCGAGGGCTCGACGCGGCGCACGTGCAAGCCCGGCTGGAGGGACCCACGTACCCGGGCAAGGAGATCGTCGTGAGCGACCAGCACCTTGGCGCCCGAGTCCTCGAGGACGTAGGCGATCTCCTCGGCGCTCGAGTGCCAGTTGAGCGGGACGGGCGAGGCTCCGACCCGTACCGCCGCAAGCATCGCCTCCACGAACGAGACGTCGTTTCTGAGCAGCAACGCCACCGAGTCGCCGGCCTCCACCCCTACCGCTCGGAAGCCCGCCGCCGCGCCCGCCGCCCGCTCGTGCAGCTCGGCCGTCGTGACAAGCCGCCTGTCGCTCAGGACGCCGCTCACCGCCTGGGAGCCTAGGCCGCCCAGGTCTTCACGACACATTGAGAACGTGTGAACACGGGCCTGACTTCACAGAGTCGACACTGTCGTCGATGACGTATCGCGCCCTCGGAGACGAATCCCCCAGCAGAGTCTCAGGAATGGCGGCCGACCATCCTCCCGATGCCTCAGTAGCCTCCGGGTCGCTTGCCTAGTCCCCCGTGAGCTGGGCAAATTATGTAGGCCACTGTGCCTTGAAGCGTGAGACGACACGGGCCCGGGGTGGAGCGGAGGCTTGCGACCGACATGTTCCGATTGCGACAAAGCGGCGCGGACCCATTTAGAATGCCGCCTCATGAATCTCCGTCAGGAGCTTGCGGGTACGCGCCCCGCCCCGACCGGAGAGGATCACCTGGCGGGTAGGTCTCAGCTCATGGCTACCGCGGTCGTGCTCGAGAGGCCTGAGGCGAGCCCCTCGGTCCCGCCACGCGAGGCGCCGGCGCCCGGGCGGCTAGGCGCCGTCGTCACCGAGCTCAAGTGGCCTGTCACGGTCTACGCGAGCACTCGGGTCCTGCTCATGGCCATCGCGCTCTTCTGCGACGCCGTGTTCCCGTGGGTGCAGAACGGCAAGAACAGCCTTCACCACGAGCTCGCTAACTGGGACGGCCGCTGGTA
>JASHRK010000145.1 GCA_030037405.1 Acidimicrobiales bacterium
CGCCACCCACGGCGACGAGAGCGTCGATCCCGTGCTGCTCCAGCGTCGCGAGAACTCTCTTCTCGCCGTCTTCGATCTTGTAGGGGTTGGTGCGCGAGGTCCCGAGGATGGTGCCTCCCCTCGGCAGGATCCCCCGGCAGCGCTCGACGTCGAGCGGGGTGGTCGAGTTCTCGACGACCCCGCGCCAGCCGTCCCTGAAGCCGATGACCTCGTCTCCGTAACCCACCTCGCACTTGCGCACGACGGCGCGGATGGCGGGGTTCAGACCGGGGCAGTCGCCGCCTCCGGTGAGCAAGCCGATTCTCATGCGGACATCGTCGCGCGGGGCGAGAACGCGCCTGTCGGGTGCTCTGCCTGGAGGGCTGTGGGGAAGACCCCAGCTATCTTCGTCTTCATGACCCTGGAGCGCCGTCGCGTCGTCGTGAGCGGCCGCGTGCAGAACGTCTGGTTCCGGGACACCTGCCGCTCCGAGGCCCTCTCCCGGGGCGTCAAGGGTTGGGTGCGCAACCGTCCCGACGGCACCGTCGAGGCGGTGTTCGAGGGCCGGCCGGACTCGCTCGAGGAGATGGTCGCCTGGTGCCGGGTCGGGCCGCCCCGAGCGAGGGTCGAGGCGGTCGAGGTGACCGTCGAGCCTTTGCAGAGCGAGGCAGGCTTCTCGGTTCTGTGATCCAGACGCTGCGATCCTTCCGCGCCCTTGACAGCAGGCTGGCTGCCCTGCTCGTCGTCGTATGCGCCGTCGTCTTCGTCGACACGGTCTTCTTCACCGCCGTCACGCCGCTCCTCCCTCACTACGTCCGCACGCTCCATCTCTCGAAGTCCGGGGCGGGGATCCTCGTCGCCGCCTACCCCACGGGCACCCTGCTCTTCGCCATCCCGGGCGGCCTCGTGGCGAGCAAGGTCGGCGTCCGCCGAGCCGTCGTCATCGGTCTCACCTTCATGAGCGCCGCCACCCTCGTCTTCGGCTTCGGTCATTCCACCGTGCTCATCGACCTCGCCCGCTTCGTGCAGGGCATGGGCGGGGCGTGCACCTGGGCCGGAGGGCTCGCCTGGCTCGCCTCCGCCGTGCCGGTCGAGCGGAGGGCAGCCGCCCTCGGCGTCGCCTTCAGCGCCGCCGTCGGTGGCGCTCTCTTCGGGCCTCTCGTCGGCGCGCTCGCGAGCAAGGTCGGGACCGGTCCCGCCTTCGCAGGGGCCACCGTCTGCGCCGCCCTGCTCATAGTCGCCGGCCTGCTCGTGCACGTGCCCGGCAGCGAGGAGTCACAGTCGCTTCGCAGCACCTTCCTTGCCCTGAAGGACCCGGACCTGACCGGAGGGATGTGGCTCACCTTTCTCGCCGGGCTCTCCTTCGGAGTCGTCGACGTCCTGGCCCCGTTGCGATTGGACAACCTGGGGGAGGGCGCCGTCGTCATCGGGGCGGCGTTTCTTGGGGCGGCCGCCATCGAGGCGGTGCTGGCTCCGGTCGTCGGACGGTTCGCCGACCATCGGGGGAGGGAGATCCCGGTACGAGTGTGCGTGGCGCTGGCCGTCGTCGTGAGCGTCGGACTTCCCTTCGCCGCCCCCGGATGGGTTCTCGTCGCCGTTCTCGTCGTCGGCCTGCCCGCCTTCGGCGTCCTCTTCGTCCCGGCTGCCGCCATGATCAGCGACGGCGCCAAGACGCGGAACCTCCATCAGGGGCTCGGGTTCGGGCTGTCCAACCTCGCCTGGGCAGGCGGGCAGGCGATCGCGGCGTCAGGGAGCGGGGCCCTCGCCCAGGCGAGCACGGACGCCGTTCCCTACGGTCTCCTCGCCCTCTGTTTCGCAGTGACGCTCCTTCTCGCCGCTCGCCACCCCGCCCGCGCCGACGTCTCCACGAGCTGAGAGACGGCCCTCCGGCCGTCCGGCCCTCCGACCGTCCGGCCGGCGTGGCTCGCACGATCCACACGGTCCACACGATCCGGAGCCTTGAAGCGGCTATCCCGGCTGCGCCTTTACCTCCGACTCGTCTCTCCCGGCCGCCTCGCTCTCTCCGTTCTCTCCCGCCGCCTCTCCGAAGCTTGCCTCCAGCTCGTCGGCCTCGCGAAATGCCGCCTCGAAGGTCTCGGTGGCGTGCGACATCGCCTCGTCGTGCTCGTGGAGGGCGGCCTGCAGCTCCTCCCCGCGCTCGTGGGAAGCCTTCGCCACGGCTACCTCGTAGGTGGTGACGGCTTCTCTCAGCGCGGCGGCACGTTCGACCCCGGCACGGTAGATCGACTCGGCACGGAGGGCGCCGGCTCTCTTGATCGCCTCGGCCCGCTGCGTCGAGCTGCTGGCGGCAGCTTCCGCTGCCTTAAGGGCCTCCTCGTGCGCACGCTGGGCGGCGGCGAGCTCGTCCTGGTAAGCCTGCTCGACCGCCCGCGCCGCCACGTCCTCGGCCCGCTGCAGGGCGCTCCCATAGCGCTCCTCGGCAGCACGGAAAGCGGAGGAGCGAGACGCCTCGGCCTCGCGCAGCTGCTCGTCGTGGCGCTGCGTAAGCCTTTTCAGCGCCTCTGCACGAGCGATCGTCGCCGCCCGGATGATGTCGGCGCGGGCTACGGTCGCCCTGTTCACGATCTCTGCCCGCAAGAGCTCAGCGCTCGCCACCTCCTCTGCCGCCTTGAGGGCTTCGTCGCGCGCCTGCTCGGCGGCCCTCATCGCCTCGTCCTCCACCTGGGATCCCGTCTCGAGCTTGATGACGTTGCTCTTCATTTCGATCCGCCCTTCATCTTGATCCTCCCTCGCAGCTCCGCATCTCTTCGAGATAGGCAGGCTTGCAGTCTCAGCTGAGTCTCAGCCTTAACCATCTGAGCCCCTGGGAGCGCGCTACGCAAGTGTCAATCTCATTGCGCTCCCCTTGCGTGACGTTGTTGCGCTCTCTTTGCGCGGCATCGGGTCAGCGGCCGGCCACGTACGCCTGAGCGCCTCTGGAGTCCGACCCGGCAGAGAGGAGGCCGTCTCCGCGGCGGGCGACGGCGGTGACGCGTCCGAGGGTGTACGGCGGCGACTCGACCAGGCGATGGCCCCGCGAGGAGAGGGCGCGGACCGCGTCGTGGCCGAAGGTGGTCTCGAGGTGGAGCTCCCCCGGATGGGCGTCGCGCGGGTAGAAGGAGGACGGGAAGTGCGAAGAGTGCCAGCTCGGCGTGTCGATGGCAGCCTGCAGGGGCAGGCCGAACTCGGCATGGGCGATGAAGGCGCGAAGTGGCCATTGGTCCTGCTGATCCCCTCCGGGTGTACCGAAGGCCATGTAGGGAACGCCGTCCCGGAAGGCGAGCGACGGGCTGAGCGTCGTCCGCGGCCGGGAACCCGGGCGGAGGGAGGCAGCCAGCCCCTCCTCCACCCAGAACATCTGTGCTCTCGTGCCCAGGCAGAAACCGAGCCCGGGCACGGCGGGGGAGCTCTGCAACCAGCCACCGCTCGGTGTCACCGAGACGAGGTTGCCGAAACGGTCGGCGACGTCCAGGTGGACGGTGTCGTGACCGTCCCCTCCGGACGTGGTCGGTGAAGCGAGGAGCGAAGGTAGTCGTGGCTCCCGCCCGCCAGGGCTCCCAGGGCGGAGCTCGAAGCTCGCCTCGTCCGTCACGAGCCGGCGCCGCTCGTCGTTGTAGGCGGGGGAAAGTAGGTCGTCGAGGGGGACCTC
>JASHRK010000146.1 GCA_030037405.1 Acidimicrobiales bacterium
GTCGCCGCTCAGCGCGTCCATCTCTCCCGGCAGGGTCTCTACGACCGACTGGCGACGATAGAGGGAGTCCTCGGCGTCAGCCTCGACTCGGCTGAGATGCGCACTTCCCTTCACGCAGCCGTCATGGGGCTCGAATCGTCTCCTGCGTCCTGAGCGGGCGAGACGGAGGCGTAGGCAAGACATGGCGAGCGAGTCACTCCACCTGATGAGCGCCACCGAGCTCGCCCGCCTGCTGAGAGCACGTGAGGTGTCGGCACGGGAGGTCCTTGCCGATCACCTCGCTCAGATAGAGCGCACGAACCCCGTCCTGAACGCCATCGTCACCCTCGCCGCCGACCGTGCCGAGGTCTCTGCGGCGGCCGCCGACGAGGCGATGGCCCGCTCGGGCCCGCTCGGGCCCCTTCACGGCCTACCCGTCGCCTGCAAGGATCTCCAGGACACGGCGGGCATGAGGACGACCTACGGGTCGACGATCTACGCCGACCACGTCCCAGAGCACGACTCCCTCCTCGTCGAGCGGACCCTTGCGGCCGGGGCCGTTCTCGTCGGCAAGACGAACACCCCCGAGTTCGGGACCGGCTCTCACACCTACAACGAAGTCTTCGGGACGACTCTCAATCCGTGGGACACGGCACGGTCGGCCGGTGGCAGCAGCGGCGCCGCCGCCGCAGCCCTGGCGGCCCGGATGGTCCCCGTGGCCGATGGGTCCGATCTCGGCGGCTCGCTCAGGATCCCGGCGAGCTTCTGCAACGTAGTCGGGTTCCGACCGAGCGCCGGTCTCGTGCCCTCTTGGCCGGCGCGGGACGGCTGGTTCTCCATGGCGGTCGACGGTGCCCTCGGCAGGTCGGTACGTGACGTGGCTCTCCACCTCTCGGTGCTCGCCGGCTACGACCCGCGAAGCCCGATCGCATGGCCCGGCCCGCTGCCCGACCTCGCCGGCCCGCTCGACGTCGACGTCCGTGGAGGGCGCGTGGCCTGGTGCCCGAAGCCCGCCGGGCTGACCGTCGACAGAGAGGTCCTTCAAGTCCTTGAGAGCTCCGGTCGCCCCGCCCTCGAGCGCCTCGGGCTCGAGCTCGTCGACACCGAACCTGACCTGACGGGAGCCGAGGCGTCGTTTCTCGTCCTTCGCGCCTGGCACTACGCCGCCTCCCTCGGCGAGGAGTACCGCACCCGCAGGAGCGACCTCAACCCCGATGTGACGTGGAACATCGAGCAGGGCCTCTCTCTGAGCGGCGCCGAGGTCTCGGCGGCCTTCGAGGCGCGGACGAAGCTCTACGAGGCGATGAGGCGGTTCATGGCGACAGTCGATGCCATCGCCATGCCGGTGAGCCCTGTGCCGCCCTTTCCTGCTTCGGAGCGCTACGTGCGCGAGATCGAGGGCGAGCCCCAGCCGACCTATCTCGACTGGATGCGCTCCTGCTACCTCATCAGCGCCACGGGTCTGCCGGCCGTCTCGGTGCCCTGCGGTTTCACCGAAGGGGGATTGCCGGTCGGTCTCCAGCTCGTGGGGAGGCCGGCGGGCGACGTCGACCTCCTCCGGCTCGCTCACGCCATCGAGGTGTCCGCGGGGGTGAGCGAGCGCCCCCCTCCCGTCTCCTGACGAAGAGCCGGCGCCGGCGACGCCGGCTCGGTCAGCGTTGCCAGTTCTGCTTGCGGGTAGACAGAATGTTTTACAGGTGGGTACACTCCGCCCATGACCCGTCTGAGAGACTCCAAGTCCCTTCTCCTCCGTTCCACTGCGCTGTTGTGCGTCGCGGCGCTCGTTGCCCTCGGCTCGGCCGTCTCGGCGAGCGCGGCGGTGACGACGAGGAGCTCGAGAGGCCCGACGGGTGGGCATACCGCCCACACCGGCCACGGCACCGCTTCGGTCGCCTGCGCAGGGTCGCTTCTCAAGCTCTACTACGACACCCTCGGCCCTGCTTTCAAGAAGGCGACGGGAGACGCCTACGGCGGGCCTCCGTGCGCCGGTTCGGACGCGCTCGCACAGGAGATCCTCTCGAACGAGATCTCGCCAGGAGCGTTCCTCGCCATCACCTCGCAGGCGATCGAAGAGCTCTTTCCGAAGCACCGGGCGAAGTTCGCCATGGCGATCGCGGCGGACCCGCTCGTCGTCGCCTACTCCCGCCACAGCCGCTACTTCACCCAGCTCAACGAGATCAAGACAGGGAAGAAACCCCTCTCCTACCTCTTCACGCTCTTCACCACCCCGGGGTTCCGGCTCGGAAGGACCTCACCGCCCCAGGACCCCCAGGGCGCCTTCTTCATCCTCATGTGCGATCTTGCCGAGAAGGTGCTCCACCTCGCCCCGGGCGAGGCGGACCGGGCGCTCGGCATCACGACGTCGCTCCCCTACGGCTCGGCCTCGCAGCAGTACGACGAGGACGCCCTGCCCGTCGACATCCAGACAGGGATCGTCGACGCCGGCAGCGAGTACCTCCCCGAGGCAATACAGTACGGCCTCGACTACATCGTCTTGCCGAGTACCCTCGACTTCGCCTCTCCCTCGGAGTCCTCGCTCTACTCCACCGTTAGCCTGAAAGTCAGCGGCGTGGTGCAGCATGGCCAGGTGGTCTACCTGAACTCCACCCTCGTCTCGCCGAAGAAGGGCACCTCCTTCGCCCCGCGGGCTGAGGCGGCGGACGAGGCCTTCATCGCCTTCATGCTCTCGGCGCGGGCACGCGACATCCTCGAGAGCGTGGGATACCGCCTCCGGCCCCCCGTCCTCTTCCTTGCGCACGGCGTGAAGACAGCCGCCGACGCACTGCCGCCGACGATCCTGAAGCTCTTCCACGACCTGGGAGGTAAGGTCTCGACTTCGTGATGTCGGAGGTCAGCCGCCGTGCCGTGAGCCGCATCTCCGGCACGGCGGCTGTTGTGGCGGCCGCCGCCGTATGGGTGATCCTCCTCGGTCCCCTCGCCGTGCTCCTCTCCCAGGTCTCGCCCCATACGATCCGTCACAGCCTCGACCAACCCGGCGCCCTCAATCCGCTCTGGACCTCTCTCGAGGCGAGCGCCGTCGCCCTCGGCTGCATGGTCGTGCTCGGCACGCCCCTTGCCTACCTGCTCGCCCGTGGGCGCCTGAAGCTCGCTCGTGTCGTCGAGGCGGGGATCATCCTCCCTCTCCTCATGCCTCCCCTCGTCATCGGCCTCCTCCTCATCTTCCTCATAGGACAGGCCGGGCCTGTGGGCCGCGTCGTGTCGGGCATAGACCCGAACGTCTTCGGGGTGAATACCTTCTTCGCCCTCGTGGTGGCCGAGTTCTACGAGTCGGCCCCCTACTACATCATCTCGGCGGCGGCCGCCCTCACGACCGTGGACGTCCGGCTCGAGCAGGACGCCCAGCTGCTCGGCGACCGCCCTTTGAGCGCCTTTCGCCGGGTCACGCTCCCTCTTGCCGCTCCAGGACTCGCCACCGGACTGGCGATCTCCTGGGCGCGGGCGATGGGAGCCTTCGGGGCCGTTCTCATAGTCGCCTACAACCCAGCCGGGCTCCCCATCCAGATCGACGAGACCTTCATCGCGAGCGGCCTCGGCCCTGCCCTCCCCTTCGCCCTCCTTCTCATCGTGGCCGCCCTGCCGCTCCCGCTCATCGCCCTTCTCTGGAGCGCCCGCGCCCACCGTGCAAGAGCGTTGCCCGTCCCTCTAAGCGTTGGGCTGTGAGAGAGATGGAGATGCTCGAGGCCGACTTCGCCGTCGCCCGCCGGAGTTTCGAGGTGCGCGCCAAGCTGTC
>JASHRK010000147.1 GCA_030037405.1 Acidimicrobiales bacterium
CCGGACACTTTTTGAGAACTTTGAAGGAACGCCAAGATGAATCGATGCCGACAGAGCTAGGTCAGCAGCCAGCCTTCTCGAGCGCCTCCTCCACCGCGCGAACGTCGTCATGACCGACGGCAAGTCCTGCCGAATGTGAGAGGCCAAGCGGAAGGAAGAAGGGAGACGCGCCAGGACCTGAACCCGAGGGGTGGTGACTTTTCCTGGCCAGGCATGGCGTCCTCGACTTGAGGCACATTCCATCCAACCGCACGTGACTCTCTCAGGGTCAGGAGTTGCTCCTCCCGTCGCCATACGGTGTGCTCGATGGCGCTTCGCGCTCCCGGTCAGAGAGCGTTCACGGCGTCTGCGAGGCGCGGATAGGCAGGGAGCTCACCAGAGTCATCGAGAGAGCGGGACCATCTCAACCCAGAGATGCCAGCCGAGGAGATTGCCACCGGGCAGCCCGTGCACCGGTAACGGCGGAGCGTGCATGAACTCCTTGTGAGCTCCCGTGACGGCAAAGTCCGGGAAGTCCCGGGACACGTCTTCAAGCCCGTAGACACGGGAGTAGGGGTTGGCGGGCCCGTCGGTATTTGCGTGGACGAAGCGGTGAAGCGCCAGATAGTTGAGCAGTCCCTCCTGCTCGGCGTTGCGCAGGTGGTCGGCGAGAGCACCGTTCCGCACCAGCCTGCGCCAGGGCCATAGTCCGAGGAGGCAGGCCCGTCTGAGGAGCCTGATAGAAAGCTGATAGTTGAGCGAGCCACGTGCATAGACCATCACTACGAGCCTCCCTCCTGGGCGCAGCACGCGGTACAGCTCCCTTTGGGCGCCCAGGATGTCGGGCACGTGGTGCAGGACACCATGCGAGAACACGAGGTCAAACGAGTCATCCGGCATGGGGATATCGGTCACGGAGGCTTGGCGGACCTGCTCGTAGGGCAGGCCGCGAAGCTCGAGGCGGATCTGCACGCGGCGCACAGACTCGGGGGTCAGGTCGATGCCGTTCCAGCGCGCACCTCTCCGTATCAGCTGCTCCGACTCGGCCCCCTGCCCGAGCCCGACTTCCAGGACGCGCCTCCCCGTCACGTCGAGCGCGTCGAGGCATCGAGGTATATGCGACTCGAGTTCGTAGCGGGCACGATCATAGGCGTCGAAGAAGTCGGCGAAGTCCTCGCGGTACCTCTCGACCAGCCCACCGATCTTCTCGTCGCCGCAGGGATGAGACTGCCAGAATCCGGCTATGTCCGCCTCGGAAGCAACTCCTGCCCCGAAGCGGCTCGTCGAGCGGTCTGGGCGGGCAGGAACGGCTGTATTGTCCGAGCCACTGGCTGTTCTAGCCCTGCGCCGGGCACGGTCTTCTCCTGAGGAACGGATGCTCCACTCTCCTCTATGCTCCGCGCCGGTACCCTCCCCAGACCAGACAGGGTTGTCAACGGCGAACCTGTAGATCTCCTCGAGCCTCGCGAGGTTGTCGTCGGGTGCGAAGCGGCGAGCGTAGCTCAGCTTCGCCGCGTGACCGAGGCCCGCCCAACGCTCCGGCGCTCGCTCGAGGTCACCGATGAGCTGCGCCAGAGCCCCGGGGTTGCCGGGCGGGTACAAGGCGCCGTCGACACCGTCTTCGATCAGTTCGGGGAAGGAGTCACGGGCCGGCGCTATCGCCGGTACCCCCGCTGACATGGCTTCCACGACGACCAGGCCAAAAGGCTCGTGCCATTGCGACGGCACAACTGCCGCACGAGCGCTTGCGAGCAGAGAGTTGCTCTCACTCCTGTCCAGGAGTCCGCGGACCTCCACCGAGGGCCGGGTACCTGCCCAGCGGCGTATCTCGTCCCCGAGAGGACCGGCACCGGCGATGACGAGCTTGAGCTGGCGTGGGGAGCACCTATCCCAAGCCTGCATCAGGAACGGAAGTCCCTTAGCGTCGTTGAGCCGTCCGAGATAGACCACAATTGGTTCGCTCATATCCGATGATGGCACAGGATAGACGAGGTTCCACTTCACAAAACAGCGGTCTTTTGGAAGGTCAAGAGACGAGAACAGCTCTTGTTCGGCCTGCGAGATAAAGATATAAGCTGTGACAAGCTGTCGCCAGGTCGAACGATGTATCAAGGTCGCTATGGCTAGTGGCGATGTCGCGAGAGTAGAACCTCTATAGCATCCGTGCCTGAGGGCAGCGACGGGAAGACGTCCAGGACAATCGTGGCATATAGCACCGTCGCGAAATAGCTCTCCACTCGGACAGATGAGTCGGTAGTTATGCAATGTCGCGACTACAGGAACGCGTTGTTGCCGGCATGTATGGAGCACCGAGGGGCTGATAAGCGGGAACAGATTATGCACCTGCACCACGTCCGGGCTGAAGGCGTCCAGCTCCTGCTTGAGGGCTCGATTGGCACTCGGGCTCGAGACCACCCGAGTCGGGACGAGAGCTCTCTCGTACCGGGAGTAGCTCGCGATCTCGTCGCTCTTGCGCTCGAACAGCCTGACGTCGTGACCCGCGTGGACAAGAGCCGCCGTCTCTTGGTCGACGACATGGTTCTCCCCACTCGGCGAAGCTGACCGGTAGCGGTTGTGAACGACGAGCACCCGCATCTCAGCTCCGCCTGCCAAAGTATCTTCCGGGATCGGTCATCGCATGACTTGGGGCTCGCCTCGACCGACGAAGAGGATCGTCAGCTCAAAGGGCGCCGTGCGCCCGAAGTACTCGCGAGGGCGTGTGCCAGAGGATCTTCAGGTCCCACATGAGGGACCACGACGCCACGTAGAGGTAGTCGAGCCTCCTCAGCTCGTCGTATGAGAGGTTGCTCCGGCCGGAGATCTGCCAAAGCCCAGTCATGCCCGGCCGTACGTCGAAGCGGCGGGCGGCGTCGCCGTCGATCAGAGCGGACTCCGCCTCGATGAACGGACGGGGCCCGACGAGGGACATGTCACCCCTGATCACGTTGAGCAACTGGGGGAGCTCGTCGATGCTCGAGCGCCTGAGGAAGCGTCCCACCCTTGTAACCCGAGGGTCATGCCGGGCCTTGAAGAGCGGGCCGTCCATGATGTTCACGTTCCGCAGCTCTGGGTCGCCCGCTCGCTTTTCCGAGTCGTCGTACATGGTGCGGAACTTGAACATGACGAAGGTGCTCCCGTTCCTGCCCACGCGGGACTGGCGGAAGAGCGCCGGTCCCGGAGACGAGAGCTTCACGGCCACGGCTGTCACCAAAAGCAGAGGACTGGTGAGGACAAGCACGAGGCTCGCGACGGCGAGGTCGAAGCAACGCTTCGTGACCCGCGTGCCGAGATTGAACCCGCTCGGGGCCACGTCGATGAGGGCGAGCCCGGCGATCTCTCGCACCGAGGAGCGCCAGGTGAGCAACTCGAAGTAACGGGGCACGATCGAGATGGCAACTCTCGGGTTCACGGCCCGCAGCCGCTGGATCGCGTCCGCCGGATGAGTGCGGGAGAAGCTGACTATGACATGGTCGACGGAGTGCTTGGCGCAGATCTCCGGCAGGTCCTCGATCCCACCGAGCACCCACGTGGCGGGCAGGTCGTCGATCTCCCCGATCACCCAGGTCCCGGGCTTCGGGTCGTCGTCCACGCATCCCACGACCGTGACCTGTGGGTCCCACGAGAGGTAGCGGATGAGGTGGCTTGCCATCGTCCCGCTCCCGACGACGACGACGCGGAAGTGCTGGGCGGCGACGGCGCGCATGAGAGCGCGGACCGTCCCACGGGCGACTGGGATCACCGAGGCGCTCATCGCCAGGGCGAGGACGATCGTGACGGGCGCGATCGAGGTGCCTAGGTCGTCCGCGCCGATCAGGTGGATAAGCCCGAGGGTGACACAACCGGCGACCGCGAGCGCGTAGATGACGTCGCGGACCTCGCTGAAGGTATTGAGCATCAACTGGCGTGGCCAGCGTGTGTAGAGAGTGTTGACCCAGAACGCGATCACTGCCGCCAGGGGCAGCATGGCTCCGACCAGCAGGTTCGCCACGAGGCCGGACCCCCATCTTCCTGAGGGCGTCTGATGCACGATCGAGACCGCCAACAGCTCGCACAGGCTCACCGTGAAGAGGTCGGTGGCGAGGAGCGCGAGACGCGGCGCGATGCGCGCGACACGACTAGTGACCTCATCGCTGGCTTCAGCTTCAGCATAAAGCTCTTCGCTGGCAAGAGCGACGCGCCTCAACCCACGCTTTCCAACAGCACCCCGCTGGTCACCGGCCTCGCACGCAGCCGGATCGTCCGCCAGCACTACCTGACGTCTTGACATTCCCCAGTCCCTCGCTCCATAGGAGGGTGCCGGCCATGCCCGACCGATCATCCTCCCCAGTCTCAGACATACAACGGGGGCATAACATCTGAGGTTGCGCGTAACCGTACCAGGTTGCGGCGCCTCCGGCTACAGGAGAACCGAAATGTTGTCAGGGCTTATGCTTCATGTCATCTCGCGCTACTGCCGTCAGAGCTCGTGGCACTGCGAGGATCAGGAGGGACGGTCGTGAGAGTTGCCGTCATGGGGCTCGGCTACGTAGGCACAGTCTCGGCCGCTTGCCTCGCCTCCCATGGGAACGACGTGTGGGGTGTCGACATCGACGACCACAAGGTGGCCGCCATCTCGAGGGGGCTGAGCCCTGTCATCGAGCCCGGGCTCGGCGAGATGGTGGACCGAGCCGTGCGCTCGGGCTCTCTCCACGCCACAGGTGATCCGGGCGAAGCTCTCGCCGGCGCTGACGTGTCGTTCATCTGTGTCGGCACACCGAGCTCGGACAACGGTGCCACAGATCTCAGCTATGTGGCCCGAGCCTCCGAGCAGATCGCCGAAGCGCTCGGCGCTCGAGCGGAAAGCGAGCGCCTCCATGTCGTAGTCGTGCGGTCCACCGTGCCGCCGGGAACCGTCGAGTCCCTCGTCGGGCCGGCAATGAGGGAGACCGGTGGGACGGTCGGGACGGCGATGTGCCCCGAGTTCCTCCGAGAGGGTTCGGGTATAGCCGACTTCTTCGATCCTCCGTTCACCATCATCGGCACGGAGGACGGCGAGGTCGCACAGGTCCTCTCGTCGCTCTTCTCGTTTCTCGACGCCCCCGTCAGAGTAGTTCCCGTCCGCGTCGCCGAGTCGCTCAAATACGCCTGCAACGCCTTTCACGCGACGAAGGTCGTCTTCGCGAACGAGATGGCGCGGGTGCTCGGTCCGATGGGGATCGACTCCCGTGCAGTCATGTCCATCTTCTGCGAGGACGGGAGGCTCAACATCTCACCGAGCTATCTGCGTCCAGGATTCGCCTTCGGCGGGCCCTGCCTGCCGAAGGACCTGCGATCGCTCCTGCACCTGGCTCGCATGCAGAGCGTCGACCTCCCCATGCTGTCCGGCGTCATCACCTCGAACGAGGTGGTGGTGCAGAGCGTCGTGAACCGGATCACGGCGACGGACGGTAGGACGGTCGCCCTTATCGGCCTCAGCTTCAAGGCCTCGAGTGACGACTTGCGGGAGAGCCCGAACGTCCGGATGGCAGAGACTCTTGTCGGCAAGGGCTACGAGGTGAGGATCTACGATCCCGTGGTACAGCCCTCGCAGCTCATCGGTACGAACCTCCGCTACGTCGAGTCGAAGCTCCCTCACTTGCGACGGCTCATGACCGACGACGCCGCCTCTGCCGTCGAGGGAGCAGACCTCGCGGTCGTCGCCTCGACGGACTCGACGGCAGTAGCTGCTTTGCTGGCTCGTCCGCCCCGGCGCATCCTCGATCTCACGGGCGGTCTTGGACCTGAAGTGGAGGCACTCGAAGGCTACGAGGGCATTGGCTGGTAGAACCTTTGGCCTCCCGCCTTCGCTCAGGAGGTGTGGCTCCCCGCGTCCTGCCCGAAGCCGCTCGTGCACTCCCCTGACTGCTGCTCTTCGGCAGACAGGCAGCTGTCGGTGACAGGAGCGGTCCACTGCGCCCAGGTGACGACGTTGTCCTGGTTCCAGGCCATGAAGGTCCAGGGACCCTTGTAGGTGTTGTCCTTGAAGACGTTGTCCTGGTCGAAGGCGACGTTGTTGGAGACGGTGAAGCCCGTATAGGGGGCTGCTATGCCGTACTCGGCGAAGACGCCGTTCTGCCCGCACGAGCTCGCCTCGGTACAGTCAGAGCCTATGGCCGAGGGTGAGAAGTCGAAGGTGTTGTCGCTGACCGTGACGTCTTGGGTCCGCCAGCGGCAGTCCCAGAACCAGTCGAGAGAGGGCGACCCGGTGTCCTCGCCGGCGACTGCCGACGGGAGGTTGGCGGCGCAGTTCGAGAGGGTGACCTGTGAGGGGCCACTGAGGGTACAGCCGCCCGTGTCGTAGCCGTCTGAGCAGTAGCGGTCCGAGTTGTCAAAGAGCACCACGCCCGACCAGTTGTTCGTGAAAGTGTTGTCCGAGATCGTGATGCTCCCCGAGGAGTAGCCGGGGACCTGTGAGTAGCCGCCGGAGTTGCTGATGTAGATCGCAGGCGTGGGGAAGCCCGGGTTGCCCACGCCTGCTCCCCAGGCGTTGTCTACGAACGTGTTGTAAGTGATCGTGGCGTTGTAGGAGATCTCGTATTGGAGCGCGACCGCATAGTTGTCGGCTAAGTAGTTGTCGGAGATGTCAAAGCCAGTGTTGTCGGTGTCGACCCAGATCCCGGCGTCGTAGTTGTCGTAGACGTAGTTGCCCGTCACGAGAGCCCCGTCCACCTGCCAGAACTTCACCCCCCCGGCACACCCGCAGCCGTCGTACTCGCCTGCGCCGGCGCAGTTGGACTGGATCTCGGAGGCCGGCACCGGGTCGGGCGACGAGTCCTCCCAGTTGCAGGTGTCGTTGTAGGCGATCTCGTTGTCCTCGAGGGTGAGGTTGGAGGGGCCGCCTGTCACGGCAGAGATGGCGCTCGTCCCCTCGTAGTCGCCGTCGTAGGCGTCGAGGGCGTACTCGCCGTTGTAGGTCATACAATCGTCTCTCACCACCTCGTTCGTGCCTGCCATGAGACCCGAGCCAGGCGAGTTGTCGGTGACGGTGTCGTCCTCGATCGTCCAGTCGTCACCCGAGGACTGGTTCACCGCCCCCTCGGCCCCAGGCGGGTGGAAGTCATCGATCGTCAGGTGCTCGATCGTCACGTCTGTCGCCGTCCCCGCAAAGGCGTAGTTGTTCTTACCCTGGCCGTCGATGACCGCCCCGGGAGCACCCGTGTAGGTATCGCCGTGACCGGGGTCGATCTGGGCATACTCGCCCGTGCCAAGGGTGTGGGTCCCCGCCGCGAAGTAGTAGGTCTTGTCAGGGGTGTCGTAGCTTCCTGTGTTCTGTCCCGCCCGGATGGTGATGGCGTGGCGAGGAGCCCGGCTCGGCCCCGCCAGGACGCTCGCGTCCCCGCAGATCTCTCCAGCTTCACCCGGCGTCACGCTGTGGCGTGCCGCTTGCAGTGCAACCGTGGCCGAGACGGGTTCGAGGGAAGATGGCTGCGCCGTCCAGTTGAGCTGCGGAGTGGTACCGGAGCTCGCGCGAGCACGAAGCGCGATCCGGACTTCCGAGCGGCTGGGATTGACCACCTGCCCGATGCTGCCTCGCTCATGGCGGGCTTGCTCGCCATGCATCGTGGACGACGCCTTTTCGAGGCTCAGTCCTTCGCTGAAGAGGAGAACGGTGTGGCTGACGTCCAAGTGCAGGCGCGGCGACGTCCGTCCCTTCACCGCGACCGATCCCACGGTCGGGTCGTACTGATCGACGCCCGAGAAAGCCGCCGTGATCATCGAGACCTCACCGGCCGGTCTTACTCGGACGGAGGCTCGTGTGCGTTGGCGTTCCGCAACCGTGTCACAAGCGACGAGCTGTGTACCTGACCCGTTGCTCGTTGCAAAGAGCACCTTCCAACCGCTCGGGCAGCTGACATGGCTGGACGGGAGCGTCTCTATGTAGGTGACGACGACGTCTCCAGCCCTGACGTCGCTCGGCAGGCGAACGATGGCACTGGCGGCGCGGGCCGATCGGAACATCGTCGGCCGACCTACCTTTCGGACTGTCGTGTACACGGTCGAGCCGCTGCTCGCCGGCAACCCGCTTGCCGGCACAGACTCGCCTGCCGACACGGAGACGAACCCGAGGAGGGCGATGCAGGACACGATGGCTAGCCGCACGGCGCGCTTTTGACTTCCCGTCTTAGCAGTCATTGCTGGCCCGTTCTCTCGGCCCTAGGAGGGGGATGGCTGTACCTGACGTTGCGGCTGATCGCGTCGACAAGTGCGCCTGGCAAAAGTCCTCTCGCCGACCGACGCCGCGCTGGGAACGACGCGCTCATCATAAGCGTCGCAGACGAAGCGCGCGCGGAGAAGCGGGGAAGGGCGCGTCGGAGGGCCCGATTCGTCTCGCCTCCGCTCTGGGTATCCGCGACTCGCCGGCAGCGCCGCATTACCGTCTCTACAGGTGACGGCGGTCACGTCGGCGTGGTTGCGCCTCTTCCGTAAGTGGTGGCTCCTCAGGCGGGCGGATCCCTGCTCCGTCGTGAGCAGGACCGATGCCTACCTGGCGGTCACCGACACCCTGACGGCAGCTGAGGACGCCCCCGAGCCGCTGGAGGGCACACCTGTTCTCACTCTCGGAAGTTGCCGAACTGGAGCGGGATGTCGAAGTCGTCGTTCTTCAGCGCAGCGATGACGGCCTGAAGGTCGTCGCGCTTCTTTCCTGAGACGCGGATCTGGTCCCCTTGCGTCTGCGAGCTCACTCCCTTCAGACCGAGCTCCTTCACCTTCTTGTTGATCGCCTTCGCCTTCTCCGAGGAGATCCCGGCGCTGAGCGAGGCGATCTGGCGCACCGTTCCGTGCGAGGCCTCCTCGGCCTTGCCGTAGTGGACGGCCTTCAACGAGACCTGGCGGCGGACGAGCTTCTCCTCCAGGACCTGTGTGAGGGCGCGAAGGCGATCCTCGGTGGGGGCGTGGAGAGAGATCTCGTGCTCTTTCAGCTCTAGGGACGATCCCGTGTCCTTGAAGTCGAAACGCGTGGCCACTTCCCGGCTCGCCTGATCGACGGCGTTACGGACCTCTTGGAGGTCGATCTCAGAGGTCACGTCAAAGGTGGGCATTGAGGCAAGCTACCGCTTCTCAGGTATCTTGAGTGGTCTCGGGTCGGTACCCAAGCGGACAAAGGGAGCAGACTGTAAATCTGTTGCGCGAGCTACGTAGGTTCGAATCCTACCCGGCCCACCGTCGTTGCCCTGGAGAGAAGATGGACGAGAGACCGCAGGCGTTCGATCTGGCGAGGACATACGTCAACCCCGGGCTCGGCACCGAGCACCGCCCGAGGAACTGACCGGGCGGGGCCCGCCTGATGGCGACGACCATCCGAGACCGGGCGACGAAGCTCTTCCATGGGGTGGATGCTGTCGCGTCGGCTGTCGGCGAGCAGGCGCTCTCTCTCCTCGAGCGGGTGGAGACGAAGGCCGCGCCGTTCCGCCATCCCCTTGGTGCTCGCGAGCCTTACCGGCCGGACGACGAGGCCCTGAGACGACGACTCGTCACCTGCGCCGTCTCCGGGTTCGTCGGATCGCTCCTCATCTTCTGGGGTGCCTCGCAGCCGAGCTCTCCCTTCACCGTGAAGCTCTCACCGCCGCAGTCGGCTCCGGCGTGGTTCTTCGGGCTCCGGCCCGAAGCCGTCCTCTTCAACCAGACTCCACCGCCCGGCCAGGACTTCTTTCTCTCCCTTGCCGCCTTCTACGGCGGCATGGTCCTCCTCATGCGCGGCTGGGTGCGGGTGAGCCGTCTAACTCGCGAGCACCCTGGCATCCCTCTCCGGCAGCTTGCGGTGGTGATGGCGACCTGGGCGGCACCGATGCTCTTCGTCGCCCCACTGCTCAGCAAGGACGCCTACAGCTACGTCGCCCAGGGCGAGATGATGAGCCGCCACATCAGCCCGTACAAGTACGGCCCCGCGGTCCTCGGTGGCAACTCGAATCCCTACACAGATCTCACCGACCCGCTCTGGTGGAACACGACCTCTCCCTACGGTCCGCTCTTCCTCGAGCTCGCGGGGGTGATCCAGGTGGTCGTCAACCACAGCGAGCTCGCCAGCCTGGTCGCCTTTCGCGGGGTGGCTCTCCTCGGCGTCGGGCTGATCGCCGTCTTCGCGCCCAGGCTGGCGAGGAGCTTCGGGCGTGACCCGGGAGAGACGTTCGTCTTCGCCGTCATGAACCCGATCGTCCTCGTCCACCTGATCGGAGGCGAGCACAACGACGCTCTCATGCTCGGGCTCATGGTCGCCGGTCTCGCCCTCGCACGAGAACGTCACCCTGCGCTCGGCGCTGTCCTCGTTGCCCTCGGGGCGCTCGTGAAGATCCCCGCCATAGTCGGGGTGATCTACATCGGCTGGGACTGGGCCGGCACCGGGGCGCCGTTCAAGGAACGTCTCAAATTCGTTGCACGGGCCGGGGCGGTGGCTCTCGGTGTCATCGCCGTGGTCACCGAGGTCGTCGGGCTCGGCTGGGGCTGGATCGGAGCCCTCGAGAACCCGGACACGATCCGCAGCTACATGGATCCGGCGACTGCGCTCGGCCTCGGGTTCGCCAAGCTCGTCAGCGCTGTCGGCCTCGGTGACCACTGGCACGTCCTCCTCACGCTCGCGAGAGGAGGCGGGGCATGTATCGCGGGAGGCCTCGGGCTTTTCCTCCTGCTTCGCTCCAGGGGAGGCGGCTCGAGCATGCGGGCGCTCGGGCTCACGATGCTCGCCGTCGTCCTCTTCGGTCCCGTGATGCAGCCCTGGTACCTAGCCTGGGGAGTGATCCTCCTCGCACCGGTGGCTGACGGTCGGCTGCGGACCCTTCTCGTCTGGCTGACGGTCGTCGTCACGTTTCTCGGGGTCGGTGACGCCCAGTATCTCGTGCTCGAGCTCGGCAAGGCCAACCCCCTCATCGTCGCCGTGACGGGAGGAGCCCTCCTCGCCCTCCTCTTCATGCCCGTCGTCCCGAGGGTCCGCCGCGGCTTGCGGATCGTAAGGGAAGCACGGCTCGCGCAGTTCCCCCAGGCAGAGGAGGCTCCCGCACGGTTGTGACCTAGCTCGCGACCTGGTTCAGAGGAGCAGCTGAGCGATGGCGACGTCGACGAAACGACCGAATTTGCGACCGACCTCCCTCTCGACGCCAACGAGCTCGAACCCACAGGCGAGGTGGAGCCTGACGGAGGCTTCCTGCTCCGCCGCGATGCGGGCGACGACAGAGTGGAAGCCGTGAGAGCGGGCGCTCGCTATCGTCGCCTCCAGCAGCTGGCGCCCGATGCCCTTGCGGCGGAAGTCCGAGGCGATGTAGACGGAGTTCTCGACCGAAGTCGAGTAACCGGGCCGGGGCCTGTAGGGAGAGAGCGAGGCGAACCCGACGACCTTCTTGCCGGCGTCGGCCACGAGCGCCGGGTAGACGCCCGAGTGGGCCGCCATCCATGCCAGCTGCTCCTCGGACGTCCGGGGGACGAGGTCGAACGTTGCCGTCGAAGTGAGGACCTCGGCGTTGTAGATGGCGCGGATGGCGTCGGCATCCCGCTCGATGGCACGACGGATCTCCATTCCGGCGCATGGTAGACGCGGGTGGCGGGGCCGCCGGGATACAATTGAAACCCGCGCGGCACCCGTCTCGTCGCGTGAATCGGCCCCCTTAGCTCAGTCGGCAGAGCACAGCCATGGTAAGGCTGGTGTCGTCGGTTCGATTCCGACAGGGGGCTCCCTGGCGGCGTAGCTCAGTTGGTAAGAGCACACGGCTCATAATCGTGGGGTCGCGGGTTCGAGTCCCGCCGCCGCTACCAGGGCAAGAAGCGAGCTCGAACGAGGAAGAGGATGGCGAAGAACGAAAAGCGCGTGCAGGTGACGCTCGCTTGCGAGGTCTGCAAGCGGCGGAACTACATCACTACGAAGAACAAGCAGAACGACCGGGAGCGGATCGAGATGAAGAAGTACTGCCGTTTTGACCGCCGGCACACGCTTCACAAAGAGACTCGCTGAGCGTCGGGCTCTTGAGCGCCCTCCCGGCGACGCCGCTTTCCGAGGTCGCGGGTGAAGACCTCCCGGTCGAGACCGTCGACGCCCTCGCTCTGGCGGCTCGCGACGGGGACGGCGAGGCGTTCGAGAAGCTCGTCGTCGTCACATCGAGCGCCTGCTACCAGCTTGCATACAGGCTCGTCGGGAACGGGGAAGACGCTCTTGACGTAGTCCAGGAGACGTATCTCAGGGCCTACCGAGGCCTCAGGCGGTTCCGGGGAGAGTCCTCGGTGACGACGTGGTTGCACCGCATCACGGTCAACTGCGCCGCCAACCTCGTCGAGCGCCGTAGCCGGTCTGCCACGACAGTCCTCGACGACGAGGTGGAGCTCGCCGACCAGCGTCCAGAGCGCGACCCCGAGTCGGCGGCGAGCGCCGCCGACGACAGGGGTCGCCTCGTCGAGGCGCTAGGTGAGCTGCCACACGCCCTCCGGCTCGTGGTCGTTCTCCGCGACGTCTACGACCTCCCGCACCGCGAGATCGCGAAGGAGCTCGGAATCAGCCAGGCGGCGGCAAAGGTACGCCTCCATCGAGCCAGGCGGCTGCTGAGAGAGCTCATGTTCGCTCAGAGCCCTGCGATGGACGGCGGCGCCTCCGAGCGGGGTGCACTGCTCCGGGCCGGGGCGAGCGAGGCGAGCTGAGAGTGACAGGTCGCGCGGAGCGCCCCGTCGTGGAGGAGTGCCGCCGGGCATGGGCGCTCGCGCGCCGTCCCTTCCGGCGCGCCTCTTCGATCTCCTGCGACGAAGTTGCGGAGCACCTGCAGCAGGTGCTCGACGCCGGCGGCAAGGCCCCTCACGGGGTTGTCGCCCACGTCGAGTACTGCTTGCGCTGCCAGGCGGAGGTAGCCCGGTACCGCAAGCTCCTCCGCCTCTTGCACCAGCTGCGCTCGACGGACATCCCCGTGCCGAACGGGATCGTCTCCGACGTCCTGTCGACGATCGAGAGCGTCGCGGGCCGCCACGCCGTCCGGTCCCTGCTCTCCGGTCGCCGTGTCGCCTACTCAGCCGCCGTCGTCGCGGCGGCCTCCACAGGGCTCCTGCTCGTGGCCCGGGGACGTATAGGGCGGCCAAGGCACAGCGCCCAGAGCGTGTCCGCCTGAGACCGCCCTGCCCGCGCCGGTGGTATCGTGGATGGAGCCCAGGTCGCTGATGCTCTGTATATGTTCCACGAGGATATGGAGAGCCGTGCCCTCGGCGGAGGGCAGTAGCTCAACTGGTAGAGCACCGGTCTCCAAAACCGGCGGTTGGGGGTTCAAGTCCCTCCTGCCCTGCTCTGCAAGCTCGTATTCCCCCGAGCTGAGGTACCTGTGAACCGAGAGACAAAACGAATGATGCAGCGCCAGGGAGCGCTCGGGCCGGACGGCGCTCCCGCCGCGCCGAGCGGGCAGCGCAGCGCCGGGCGAGCATCCACGGGTGCTGCCCCCGAGCGCGCCGGCCTGCCCGAGAGGGCGACTGAGTACCTGCGGGAGGTACGCGGTGAGCTCCAGAAGGTGGCCTGGCCGGGTCGGAGCGAGGTCGTCAATTACACGATCGTGGTGCTCGTCGCCGTCGTCATCCTCACCTTGTTCGTGTTCGGGCTCGACTACTTCATCGCCAAGGCAATTCTGGAGCTGTTCAAGAAATGAGCGAAGTCACCGGCGTGCAGGGCGACGAGACCCGTCTCCTCGACGACGAGGGCGTGAGCCCCGAGGAAGCCGTCGAGGCAGTCGAGGCCGTCGAGGAACCCCTCAACCTCGAGGAGGAGCCGCCCCTCAACCTCGAGGAGGACGAGGAGGAGGCTGAAGAAGAGGAGGTCGAGCGTCCGCCGAGCCCTTATGACCGTCCCGGCAGCTGGTACGTCGTCCACACCTACGCCGGCTACGAGAACAAGGTCAAGTCCAACCTCGAGAGCCGGATCTCCTCCATGAACATGGAGGAGCAGATCTACGAGGTCGTTATCCCGATGGAAGAGGTCATCGAGGTCAAGAACGGAAAACGGGTTCCCGTGCAGCGCAAGGTGTTCCCCGGCTACCTCCTCTGCCGTTGCCAGCTCGGTGACGACTCCTGGTCCGTCATCCGCCAGACCCCAGGGGTGACGAGCTTCGTCGGTCCGGGTACGAAGCCGACCCCGCTCAGCCGGGCCGAGGTAGAGAGCATCCTTCAGATCCGCCCGGAAGGCACCGAGGGGCAGAGGCGGGTGAAGGCCCGGCTCGAGCACGAGCTGGGCGAGACCGTCCGAGTCAAGGAGGGGCCGTTCGCGGACTTCTCCGGGCAGATCGCCGAGATCAACGAGGACCAGCTCAAGCTGAAGGTGCTCGTGAACATCTTCGGCCGCGAGACCCCGGTCGAGCTCGAGTTCAGCCAGGTGGCCAAGCTCTAGCGAAGCCCACGAGACAGATACCACCAAGGAGAAGGCGCCGAAGATGGCACGCCGCCGCGTCAGTGCAATCGTAAAGATCCAGCTCCCGGCGGGAGCAGCTACACCCGCGCCGCCCGTCGGGACAGCCCTCGGCCCCCACGGCGTCCAGACGATGGAGTTCTGCAAGCAGTACAACGCAGCCACAGAGCAGATGCGGGGGACGATCATCCCGGTAGAGATCACGATCTACGAGGACCGCTCGTTCACCTTCATCCTGAAGACACCGCCGACGACGGTGCTCCTGAGGGAGGCGGCGGGGACGGAGAAGGGGAGCAGTCTTCCCGGTAGGGAGGGTTCGGGGTCCATCAACGACGCCCAGCTCACCGAGATCGCGGAGAAGAAGATGCCTGACCTCAACGCGAACGACATAGAGGCGGCCAAGCGCCAGGTTGCCGGGACAGCCCGCTCCATGGGCATCTCGGTGAGCTGAGGGCATCGATCGAGAGGGGAGGCAGGATGGCAAAGGGAAAGAGGTACCTCGAGGCACTGGCTCGCTTCGACCGGCAGCACCTCTACAGCCCGATGGAAGGGGCAGACCTCGTGAAGAGCCTGGCGGCTGCCAAGTTCGACGAGACCGTAGAGCTGGCCGTACGCCTCGGAGTCGACCCGCGCCGGGCAGACCAGATCGTGCGCGGTTCTCTCGCCCTGCCTTGCGGGACGGGCAGGACCCTGCGCGTCGCCGTCTTCGCCTCTGGCGAGGCGGCGGCGGAGGCGAGGGCGGCTGGCGCCGACGTCGTCGGCGCCGACGACCTGGTGGCCAGGGTGGAGAAGGAGGGGTTCCTCGAGTTCGACGTGGCTATAGCCACTCCTGACCTGATGGCCCAGGTAGGGCGGCTCGGCCGAGTGCTCGGGCCACGCGGGCTCATGCCGAACCCGAAGACCGGGACCGTCACGACGGACGTGGGGCGGGCCGTCACGGAGTTCCGTGGCGGCCGGGTCGAGTACCGCACCGACCGGGTTGGCAACGTGCACGTTCCGATCGGCAAGGTCTCCTTCGAGCGCGAGAAGCTTCTCGAGAACTACCGCGCGGTTATCGACGAGCTCGTGCGTGTAAAGCCCGCTGCCGCCAAGGGCCGCTACATCCGCTCGGTGACGCTGTCCTCGACGATGGGCCCGGGAGTGCACGTCGACCCGGCAAAGGCGCGGGTCACAGACGAGGAGCTCGCGGCGACGGCTTGATAGGGCCGCTGCCCCGGTGGGCTACGATGGCACGAGCAGTACGTCGCCAGAGACATCCGGTGCACCAGGTGCGTAACGGGCAGCCGCCCTCCTGACGAGGCGAAGTCGGTCGGCTTCCCGCGCCCTCACGGTTCTAGGTCTCGGACGGCGCTCAAGAACAGGCGTTCAGGGACGAAGGAGAGTGTGGGTGGCCGGGCCGAGAGCCGAGAAGGTCGCAGTCGTCGCGGAGGTCGAGGGCCGTCTGACACGCGCCGGGGGGGCCATCCTCACCGAGTACCGGGGTCTCAAGGTGGGTGACCTCGCCACGTTGCGACGAGCGCTCAGCGCGGCAGGGGCCGAGTACAAGATCTACAAGAACACCCTCGTCCGCCGGGCCACGGCCGAGACCGGGGCGACGGTGATCGACGCCTTCCTCGTCGGCCCGACGGCCATCGCCTTCGTGGACGGCGACGTCGCCGCCGCCGCCAAGGTGCTGCGGGACTTCGCCAGGACGAACCCGTCCCTGGTCGTAAAGGGGAGCTACGTAAGCGGGACCGTCCTCGACGCCTCCTCGACGGCCAGGCTCGCCGAGCTTCCGCCCCGCGAGGTCCTGCTCGCCCAGATCGCTGGGGCCATGGCCGCCCCGATGCAGAAGATGGCCGCCCTCTTGAAGGCGGTCCCGCAGAATCTCGCCTACGGGATCTCGGCTCTTGTCGAAAGGAGGCGGGGCGAGGAAGGCGCGGGCGAGGAAGGCGCGGGCGAAGAAGGCTCGGGCCAGGAGACCGTGGCCCACGACACAGCGGCCCAGGAGACCGGCGAGTGATCGCCGGCAAGATCCAGTGCACCTATATAGAACAGTCAGCAGGGAGTAGATGATGGCAACGAAGGAAGAGATCCTCGACGGCATCGCCGGGATGACCGTGCTCGAGCTCGCCGAGCTCTTGAAGGAGTTCGAGGAGCGTTTCGGCGTGACCGCGGCCGCGCCCGTGGCCGTGGCGACGGCCGTCCCGGCAGGGGGCGCAGGTGAGGCAGCTCCGGTCGAGGAGGAAAAGGACGAGTTCGACGTTGTCCTGACCGCTGCCGGCGACAAGAAGATCCAGGTCATCAAGGAAGTCCGCGCCCTTACAAGCCTGGGCCTGAAGGAGGCGAAGGACCTTGTCGACAGTGCCCCGAAGCCTGTGCTCGAGCGGGTGTCGAAGGAGGACGCCGAGAAGGCGAAGGCTCAGCTCGAAGGCGCGGGAGCCTCGGTCGAACTCAAGTAGCCGTCCTCCCACCCAGCCTCGGTCGACGCGCGCCGGCGCGGCGCCTGAGCGAGACCTTGACTCCGGGCCGCAACTCCCGTACCCTTCCCGAGGGAACTTCTGCCCGGGTGTTGCTTGCGCGCCAGCGCGCGAGTATGATATCTGGTTGCCGTGCCCTCCCCGCGTGTCATCGCAAGCCTTTGACAGACTCTACGCGCGCCCGGACGCGGTCTGCCCTTTCCTGGTTCACCCATTGTCGCGAGGAGTAGACCCTTGCCTTCCCGTCCCCGCACGCCGGAGCGCTTCTCGTTCGCCAACCTGGACGAGGTGCTCCCCCTGCCGGACCTCATCTCCGTGCAGCGAGACTCCTTCCAGTGGTTCCTCGACCGGGGCCTGGCCGAGACGTTCGCCGACATAAGCCCGATCTCCGACTTCACGGACCAGCTGCGCCTGGAGCTCGAGTTCGACCCGACCGATCCGGACCTCCGCCCACCCCCCAAGTTCAGCATCGACGAGTGCAAGGCGAAGGACATCACCTACGCGGCACCCATCTTCGTGCGGGCCCGTTTCATGAACGCCTCGACCGGCGAGATCAAAGAGCAGACGGTGTTCATGGGTGACTTCCCGATGATGACGAACCGGGGCACCTTCATCATCAACGGCACCGAGCGGGTGGTCGTCTCTCAGCTCGTGAGGTCGCCCGGGGTCATCTTCCAACCGGGCCGCGACCAAAAGACGATCGTCACGGGCACGATCCATCCGTACCGGGGCGAGTGGATCGAGTTCGACGTCGAGGCGAAGCCGAACCGAGACGTCACCGCGGGCGCTCGCGTCGCCCGGAAGCGCCGCCTGTCCCTCTTCGTCGCCCTGCGAGCCCTTGGCTACGAGGACGAGGCTCTCCTAAACCGTTTCGTCAGGCACTTCGACTTTCTCAACGCGCAGTGGGAGCGCGAGAGAGAGCTCGTGCCGACGCGGGACGAAGCCCTCCTCGAGATCTACAAGCGCGCCCGGCCGGGTGAGCCGCTCTCCCTCGAGGCCGCTCGGGTCTATTTCGAGAACGCCTTCTTCAACCCGCGGCGCTACGACCTCACGAGGGTGGGAAGGTACAAGCTGAACCGGAAGCTCGGGCCGGAGATCGACCGCGTAGCCGGGATCCTCGAGACCGACCTGGAGCGGCCGGCAGAGGACCAGGGTGTGCTGAGCCCGGCGGAGGTACTGGCCGCAGCCACCTACATGCTCCACCTCGCGAACGGCGAGCCCGGCTACCGCTTGGACGACCAGGACCATTTCGCCAACCGGCGCATCCGCTCGGTGGGGGAGCTCATCCAGAACCAGGTCCGCATCGGGCTCTCCCGCATGGAGCGGGTCGTACGCGAGCGGATGACCACCCAGGACGTCGAGGCGATCACGCCGCAGACCCTCATCAACATCCGGCCTGTCGTCGCCGCCATAAAGGAGTTCTTCGGCACGAGCCAGTTGAGCCAGTTCATGGACCAGCACAACCCGCTCTCCGGGCTGGCCCACAAGCG
>JASHRK010000148.1 GCA_030037405.1 Acidimicrobiales bacterium
CTCTCCCAAGGTCTTCATCCCCCTCACGATGCTTTGCCGCGACCGCTGCGCCTACTGCACCTTCGCCAAGCCGCCGGCGCGCCTTGGTGCTGCGTATCTCGACCTCGACTCCGTCGTCGCCATCGCCGAGGCGGGGCTGCGTGCGGGCTGCCACGAGGCGCTCTTCACCCTCGGCGAGCGACCCGAGCTGCGCTACCCGGCAGCCCGCGAGTGGCTCGCCAGCAATGGCATGGACTCGACCGTCGCCTACCTCGAGGCCGCCTGCTCTGCCGTGCTCGAGAAGACGGGTCTCCTCCCCCATGCCAACGCCGGCGCCCTCTCGGAGGCCGAGATGGCGAGGCTCCGGCCCGTGACGGCCAGCCAAGGGATGATGATCGAGTCGCTCAACCCGACGCTGCGCTGCCACCTCGCCTCGCCGGACAAGACGCCGGCGAGAAGGCTTTCCACCCTCGAGGCGGCGGGCCGCCTCGCCGTCCCCTTCACGACCGGGATCCTCGTCGGGATCGGAGAGACGAGAAGGGACCGTCTCACGGCTCTGCGCGCCGTCGCGGACGCCCAGGCCCGCCACGGTCATGTCCAGGAGGTGATCGTCCAGAACTTCCTCCCCAAACCGGGCACGGCCATGCACGCCGCCTTGCCCTGCAGCGAGGAGGAGCACCTCTGGTCCGTCGCTGTCGCCCGGCTCATCCTCCCGCGGGAGGTCCACGTGCAGGCGCCCCCCAACCTCTCCGACGACCTCGCCTCCCTTCTTGCCGCGGGTATCGACGACTTCGGGGGCGTCTCCCCCGTGACGGCGGACCACGTCAACCCGGAGAGGGCCTGGCCGGCCCTCGACGAGCTCCGGCAGAAGACGGAGGAGTGCGGGCACACGCTTGCCCCGAGGCTCGCCGTCCACCCCCGCTGGGCGAGAGATGCCGAGCGCTTCCTCGACGAGGCGATGCGCTTTCCCGTCCTCGACCATTCCGACGCCGAGCATCTCGCAAGAGACGCAGCCTGGGTGTCGGGTGGCGACGAAACACCTCCCCTCCTCCTCGGCCCGGGAAGTGAGGGAGCCCTCTCGAGCCGGCTATCGACGCCGGAGGGGGGGTCCCGGCGGCGTCGATCGCCTGTGGCGAAGGTGCTCGCGACGGCGCTCTCGGGAGACGAGATCGGCGAGGACGAGATCGTCGTCCTCTTCGGGGCCCGCGGACCGGAGGTGCGTGCCGTCGCCGAGGCTGCCGACGAGCTGCGCCGTGAGGCCGTCGGCGACGTCGTCACCTTCGTCGCCAACCGCAACATCAACTACACGAACGTCTGCACGTTCAAGTGCCGTTTCTGCGCCTTCTCGAAAGGACCGCTCTCCCTCAACCTGCGAGGGGCGCCCTACCTGCTCGACCTCGAGGAGATCACGAGACGGGTCGCCGAGGCCGCGAGCGAGGGGGCGACAGAGGTATGCCTCCAGGGCGGCATCCACCCGAGCTTCGACGGCGAGTACTACCTCGACGTCCTCGCGGCCGTGAGGAAGGCTTCCGACAAGATCCACATCCACGGCTTCACAGCCCTCGAGGTGCACGAGGGAGCGCGCCGTTCGGGCGTCGACCTCGCCGCCTACCTCACCCGCCTCCGCGAGGCGGGGCTGAAGACGCTACCCGGGACGGCTGCCGAGATCCTCGACGATCCCGTGCGCCAGGTTCTCTGCCCCGACAAGATCGGCACGGCGCGCTGGCTGGAGGTGCACCGCACCGCTCACGAGGTCGGCCTCCGCTCCAACGTGACGATCATGTTCGGCGCCGTCGAGGAACCGGTCAGCTGGGCCCGCCACATCGTGGCCACGCGCTCGCTCCAGAGAGAGACAGGAGGCTTCACCGAGTTCGTCCCCCTCCCCTTCGTCCACATGGCGGCGCCCCTCTACCTCCAGAAGAGGGCACGGCGGGGCCCGACCTTCCGTGAGGCGCTCCTGATGCACGCCGTCGGACGGATCGGGTACCACGGGGCGATCGACAACGTCCAGGCGAGCTGGGTGAAGATGGGCGCCGCGGGCGCCCGGCAGCTGCTGCTGGCGGGCTGCAACGACCTGGGGGGAACCCTCATGGACGAGAACATCTCGCGAGCCGCCGGAGCCAGCCACGGCCAGCGGATGGACGAGAGCGGCTTTCGCGCCATCACCGCCCCCCTCGGGCGGCCTCTCGAGCAGCGCACGACCGTCTACGGTCGAATGGCCACGCTCTCGCCGTGAGCGACGGCAGCGGCCCGCTCGGCGGGCAGAGCGGCAACGCCGGGAGCGGGCACGCCGCCGCAGACTCGGCCGCCGGGAGCGGGCACGCCGCCGCAGACCTGCTCGACCAGGCAGGCATCCGCCAGAACCGTGACCTGTTGCGCGAGCTGCTCTCGACCGTGCTCGAGCTCGGCGACGGCGTGCCGAGCCGCCTTGACTTGAAGATCGCCACCTCCGCCCTCACGGAGATGGCGAAGGCGTTCCGGCTCTTCGCCCCGTTCCGGGGAACGCCGAAGCTCACGATGTTCGGCTCGGCGCGAACCCGGTCGGAGGATCCCCTCTACGCCCAGGCCCGCGAGCTCGCCTCGCGCATCGCCGAGCGGGGATGGATGGTCGTCACCGGAGCCGGTCCGGGGATCATGGCGGCAGGCACGGAGGGCGCAGGGGGCAGGATGGCGCTCGGGGTCGACATCCGCCTGCCTTTCGAGTCGGTCACCCATCCCGAGCTCTTCGCCGGCCGGCTCGTCGAGATGAAGTACTTCTTCACGCGAAAGCTCATGCTCATGAAGGAGTCGACCG
>JASHRK010000149.1 GCA_030037405.1 Acidimicrobiales bacterium
AGACCGTGTTGGCGCCACCGCGACCGCGCCGGTCGCCACGCCAGAGGCGTGCAGCGCAGACCCGCCAGCGGGTCTACGAGGCGGCGATGGCCGAGTACGCCCGGGTCGGGATGGACGCCGCCCGAGTGGAGGACATAGTCGCCGCGGCGGGGGTGAGCTGGGGGACGTTCTTCCACTACTTCTCGACCAAAGACGACGTACTGCTCGACGCCGCGGCCGCCGTGTGCCGGGCGTTCGCCGCAACTGCCGCAAGCGGTCTCGAGACCGGTCAGGAGACGGCCGCTGTCTTCGCCGACGCGTTCGCCGCCTTGTTCCACGTCGCCCGAGAGGTCGCCGAACCCGTCTCGTTGCGAGGCGCCGTGCTGCGACACGTGGCGGATCATCCCGGCCGGCTCAGCGCCGTGCTAGGCGAGGAAGCACCCGCGCCGGTCCAAGCGGCGTCGGAAGTCATCGCCGAAGGACAGCGCCGTGGCGAGATCCGCGCGGACCGGCCGGCCGAGTCGCTCGCAGTAGTGCTTTGCTACTCGGTCCTCGCGTCGGCTCGGCGGGGGGCAACGATCGGACGACTGCCTGAGTCGCCTCCCCTCAGCCAGCTGGCCTTGGAGGTCGTCCTCGGCGGCATGCGGCCCGAGAGCGATGGCGCGCCCAGCGCTCCGCGGCACGGCGGACACCGCGCAAAGTCGAGACGCGTCCGAACGGAGTCGTCGTGACCCGCGGGCTCGAGCGCGGCTCGACGTTTCTGCGGCACGCCGTTTCGCCGGTGGTGGGAGGAGCGGTGCGAATCCCCCAGTTGGCGGGATTCCACGAGAAAGGATGGGTCCGCCTGAGGGGTGCATTCGACCCGTCGGGTATGGCAGAGGCGATGTGGCGCGCCCTGAGCGGGCACGGAGTGAAGCCCAACGATCCGGCAACGTGGGAACAAAGCAGCGGTCAACCCTTCAAGGAGAAGTGGCTCACCAACTTCGGCCAGTCACACACGTTCGCCGGGGTAGCCAATGACGCGGTCGACCAAGCGTTGGTCGAACTGCTGGGCGACGGCTGGATCGATCAGAAGCGCCGGTGGACCCGGCCGTTGGTGACCTTCCCGATGGGCGAAGATTGGGACGTCCCGACGGGCGGGTGGCACCTCGACTCGCCTCCTGCTAACCCACTTCCAGTTGTCCGAATGTTCGCTTACCTCAATGAGGTTCGAGAACATGGCGGCGGCACGCTCATCGTTGAAGGGTCTCACCGATTGGCCGCGGCATACCCCGGCCTGCACTCACGCGCCGTTCGGAACCGGTTGTCAGAAGAGCACCCGTGGTTTCGGGAAATCTGGCAACCGACGGACCGTGAGCGCCGTCTCCAGGTGCTGATAGACGACGGAGCAGTTGTGCGCGGGGTTCACGTGCGGGTCGTTGAGCTCACAGGCACCCCCGGGGACGTCGTGCTCTGGCATCCCTCTCTCTTTCACGCGGCCTCTTTCAATACGTCGGATGGACCTCGATTCATGCTCGCCCATACGGCTCTCCGGCGCGCAATGTGAAGACGTCGCCTTCATCGGCCGATGCTGTCTCCGAGCCGCGGTTCTGGCCGGTGTGCCTACTGCGGTCATTCGTCAAGGAACCGCCGATCGGGTGATGTGGAACTCGATCGGCGCTGTGTTGTCTACCGAGACGAGATCGCACGGTTCGGCTCTGCCATCCGCGTGCCGCACGTCGGACAGTAGAAGAGTGCTCCGGCATGGTCGCACGACTCGGCGAACAGGTGGTCTCTGATCGTGCGCACGATGAATTCGATGTGGCCGACCGCGCCATCAGGCAGTTGTGCAGCGGAGCCTTCGGCGATCGTGCGACCTTCATTGATCGACTCGGGCTCCCTCTCGAGCTCCCCCTCGTCATTCGTCCCTACGATGCGGTTGGCAAAACGGCCCGTCGGCTCCAAGTCGATCTCGAGGCTCCAGAGCTCGTGACGCTCCCGGAAGTAGAACGAGTGGCCGTCGACCGTTCCCTCCCACTGCTCGAGGGCTGCCCAGGTCGTCTGCTCTGCCGTGACCCCAGGGTCCCCCGCAACCCATTGCGCGACAGCGATGCGCTCGGCCTCCACGGCGTCTCGTAGCTCTTTCGCGGCCGGCGAATCCCTCCACTCCTCGAACCACGCCTTGCTCTCTGCTCGGCGTTCGTCGTCCCATGAGCAGGAACAGTCGAACCCGTCTTCGTGCGTTGAGGAGAAATGTGGATGACAGCTGCAGATGCAGCGTGTCCCGTCCTGGCGCGGGTGGTCGAAGAGCGTCGCGATCGCGAGCTCAGCGGTGATCGTGTCGAAGCCTGCCTTCCCGATGAGCAGCTGAACATAACGGGGCCGAATACGAGCCTGTTCCACCTCGTAGGGGGAAGGACCCTTGTCGCTGCCGGAGCTGAAGTCGACGAGATAAGGGCCGGGCACCTGTCCTCCTCTATTCCTCCTCCACCATCGCGCAGATCCGGATCAGGCAGAACTTGCTCAGCGAGGAGGCGCCCGTCGTCGGTCGCCAGGTCGCTGTAATGGGGATCGCCGGGGTGCCACAGATGCGCGCGTCATCGGGTGTCCACCGCAAGCTCGGGCAGAAAGGCCACCGCTTGGCCGTGCAGCCTTTCTAGCTGAGCGATCGCTCCGAGAAAGCGACCGCTCGCGAAGTCGAAGGCGACGACGTGGTCCTTCCCCACCCAGTAGAGGCACTGGTCGGGACCGAATCGGAGTCCCCGGGGATTGGCGAAGCCCATGGCGGGATCGGGAACGAGGACGCGAACGAGTCTGCCCGTATGGGGTTCGTACTCTCGGATCGTCGCCCTCGCGTGTGGTTCGCCGAAGGGAAATTCGCTCGAGACGACGATGTTGCCGCTAGACGCAACGAGAAGATCGAGAGGGCTCAGCTCGGGATCCTCGACGAGCCGAGGGGTTCGGACCTCACCAGACCTCTCGAAGACGGTGACCGTGTTGTCACCTTCACCCGAGGGCCCGATACCCGAAGCCAGGTAGAACTCACCGCTAGGGGCGAACCCGAACCCGCGCGGGAAGGGGACGACGTCGTCACGGAGCACTGGCGACGCAACCGGACCGAGCGACGCCGGAAAGACCGCCACGGTCTTGCGCTTTCGGAGCGTCAGGTAGTAGCGGCCGTCGGGCCCGAAGTAGCCTCCACCGGGGTCGAGGCCATCGATGCGGCCCGAATCGAGCACGACGCGCCCGGTCCGATCGAGCGCCAGCACCCGATCATCGCCGCTATTGACGTAAACGAGTTCGCGGCGTGAATCAAGGCAGAGTCCGCGGGGATCAACGATGCGAGGGTCCTCGCTGAATCGTCCCTCAAGTTCGCCACGGGCACCGAAAGCGAGGATCGCCCCGTACCCATCCCCGTTGACCCCGCGAGCGCTGGTCACCAACATCCGCCAGTTGCTCACAGGACCTCAAACGCTTCGATGATCTGCGCCGGCTCCGAGCGCGTCGTCAACTCGTGGTGGACGTCGAGCCATCGTACGACGTCGGTGAACAGCGTGTAGGGGACGACAAACTCCTCCGCCCAGAACCCGGTCGGGTGCTTCGTGCCGTCCTTGAGGGTCCA
>JASHRK010000017.1 GCA_030037405.1 Acidimicrobiales bacterium
CCGTCGGCTTCCTGGCGCCTCAGGATCCATCGCTCGGCCGCCACGAGAGCCGCTTGGCGAACCGTCGCCCGGACAAGGCCACGGCGAGCGAGCCGTTCCCACCCGTGCAGGCAGCGATCGAGAAGCTGGAAGGCGCCGCTGACGGTCCAGAACGGGTCAGGCCGTGGCTCGGGAGCGCCCGAACGGAGCTCTTCGATCCCGAAGGAAAGCTCCCTCACAGGCCGGTTGGCGGCTACGACCGTGAGGGCCACGATCGTCTGGCGAGCCCAGCAGGCAAAGTCGTAGATGTTGAGAGGGAACCAGGGTGGGAGGAAGATCAGCTCCGGCGGGAGAGCGGGAAGGCTCTCCCACGGCCACAGGCCGAACAGCGCCATCCAGAGCCGGGTGAAGACGCGGCATCGCTCGAGGCCACCCGCCTCCCGCACGAAGGCGGCCGCCTTCGCCATGTGCGGCTCGGCAGGCTCGTCACCCGCCAGCCGCAGGGCCACGTAGGCCTCGAGAGTCGTCGAGAGGTCGGCCGGGCCCTCGTAGAAGTTCGCCCAGCTCCCGTCGGAGCGTTGCTGGGACCGTATCCAGCGGGCAGTCGCCTCCGTGTCGTCGGCACGCCGGATCCCGAGGAACTCGCGCAGGAGAAGGTCCTCGGCATCCATCGTGACGTTCGTCTCGAGCTCGCCTTTCCACCATCCTTCGGGAACCTGGAGACCGAGCAGGTGATCGCGGGCACGGGCCAGGGTCTCGGCAGCACGGTCAAGGTGCTCGTTCGAACGCGGGCCGGCGGGAGCCCCACGGTCGCGCTGCCGCCTCTGCACGCTCAGCAGTCCCTCGCCGTGACGAAACGCGCCACGTCGACCAGCTCGTCCCGCGCCCGCCTCTCGAGGGGTGCGCTCTCGAGGGCGTCGAGGGCAGCGGCAAGGCGGCCCTCGGCCTCGTCGGTGGCAGCCGCCCGACCACCGCACTGCTCGACGAGGGTGGCAGCCCGGGCAAGGTCGTGCTCTTTCAGCTCGTCTGACGCGAGGAGCGTCGCCAGCTCGTCACTTCGCCGGTCTTCTGCTGCAAGGGCGGCGGTTATCGGCAGTGACTTCTTGTGCTGCCGGAGATCGCTCCAGGTGGGCTTGCCCGTCTGGCGCGGGTCGCCCCAGATCCCGAGAAGGTCGTCGATCGCCTGGAAGGCGAGCCCGAGCTGGGTGCCGAACTCGCGGAGAGCGTCGGTTACCCGCTGCGGTGCGCCGGCGAGGATCGCCCCGAGCGAGGCGGCACAACCGAGGAGAGCACCGGTCTTGCCCGCTTCCATCGAGAGGCAGCGGGCTACGTCGACCCCGGCGAGGGACTCGAAGGCCATGTCGAGGGCTTGACCGGCGATCATGGCGCTCGTCGCCTCGGCGAGGCACCTTGCCGCCTCGGCACCGGTGCCGCTCCCGAGAAGGACCTCCTGCGAAAGAGAGAGCAGGGCGTCGCCCGCGATGATGGCACGCCCGACTCCCCAGATCGCCCACACGGTCGGGCGGTGGCGCCGCTCCGTGTCGCAGTCGATGACGTCGTCGTGGATGAGGGAGAAGTTGTGCACGAGCTCCACGGCGACAGCCCCCGGGACCCCGATAACGGCTTCGGCTCCGGCCGCCTCCGCCGACAGCAACACGAGGGCGGGTCGGACTCCCTTCCCGCTCGAGGCGCCTTCGATAGGCCGCCCGTGCTGGTCGGCGAGCCCCAGGTGGTACTCGACGAGGGGCCGGACCTCGGGAGAGAGGCGCCCTGCGGCAGCAAGGATGCCGGGGGTGGTGAGCTCCCGGGCGCGGCGCAGCACGTCGGGGGCCGAACGGGTGGGGATCATGCCGCCTTCTCCTTCATCCTCGGCGAGGGAGACCCCCGGTACCCGACGGACCGGACGACATGCTCGGCGGCGGCCCGCCCGCTGCGGACGGCGCCTTCCATGGTCGCCGGCCACCCCGTGTCGGTCCAGGCGCCGGCGAGCGCGAGGTTGTCCATCCGCGTGCCAGGTCCGGGGCGGAGCGCCCCCGAACCGGGCACTCCTCGGAAGGTGGCGTCGTGCTCCCGGGTCACGACGGCGTCGAGGACCTTGCCGGCCCGAGCCGCCGGGAACAGAGCTCGCAGAGAGGCGAGCTGGTCTTCGATCAGCGTCTCGGGGCGCTGGCCTATCTCCTCGTCGGCGCCCGACAGTGACACGGCGAGAACCTGGCGCCCCTTCCGGTCCGGCCTGCCCTCGAGGGCGCCGCCCTCGGCGGCGGCCGTTCTGTCGAACACGAACTGCGTCGGGCTGCCAACTCCGGCAGCCACGGCGTACGGCATCACCTTCCGGTCGAAGACGAGGTGAACGTTCACTATGGGAACGGTGCCGAGCTGGCGGAGGCGCTCTGGACGAGAGAGAGCCTCGCCAGGAAGCAGCCCCGCAGCAGCTTCGTGAGGGACTGCCAGCACCACGGCCTCCGCCTCGACGATCTCGCCACCGACGACGACTCCACGTGCCCGCCAACGATCGCCGGCGCGAACGGCCACGATCTCGGTCACCTTCGCTCCCGTCCGGACGTCGGCGCCGCACGACTCGAGCAGGCGGCGGGCGGGCTCCACGTGCAGCTGTGCGAGGGGCACGCGGGACCAGCCGATGTCGGCGGCTGCCGTTTCTCTGAGAAGCCCGTCGAGGAACACCTTGGCGGCGAGCACGAGCGAGACCTCGTCGCACCGGAGGTTGGTCGTGGGGAGCGTGATGAGATCCCACAACCTCGCTATCGCCCGCTCGCTCTGCCCGTGGCGCCTCAGCCAGTCGGCGAACGTCTCCGAGTCGAGCCGAGGGTCCCCGAGGCGAACGAAGCGAAGGGCGAGGGCGGCCGGCAAGAGACGGAGGCGATCGGCGACGCCGAGGTGCCGGTAGGAGAGAAGCGAACGGCCGAGGTGGGCCGGCGCGGGCAGCGAGCTGCGCTTGATCCACGCCACCTCGCCAGAGGCGGAGCTGCGCACGATCGAGGCGGTACCGCGAGGCGGGGCCGGGCTGACGACCGGGATGGCGAGCGGGCCGGCGAGCGGCGCCAGCTCGGCGGTCCCGAGCCGCTCCAGGAACGACCGGTAGGCCTCGCAGCAACGGAGGTGGACATGCTGACCGTTGTCGAACCAGAGGTCTCGGCGGAGAAACGACCACGTCGCGCCCCCGAGCCGCGGTCGCGCTTCCAGCAGCGTCACGGCTACGCCGCGCTCGGCGCAGGTGACGGCGGCCGAGAGCCCTGCCAACCCGCCGCCGATCACGACGACTCGCGGGCGCGACGGCGTGCTCATACCCCGGCTCCGGCGAGGCTGCGGGCGGCGACCCACGCCTTCTCCCAGGTCGGGAGAGATAGGCGGCGTTCCAGCACGACCATCGGGTCGTGCTCTATACGAACGAGCAGGCGACGGTAGATGCCGGCCATGGCGGCGACACAGGCCCGGCTCCTGTGGTCGAGCAGCTCGAGCAGGCGCAGCCCGGAGTCGTAGCGCTCGCGTGCCCGCGCCGCTTCGAGACGTATCAGTGCCGACATCGCCTCCGGCGGCCCGCTTCCGTCCGCCGCGCAGCCGAAGGCCGCCAGGTCTTCGTGCGGCAGGTAGACACGGCCCATCGTCGTCCTGTCCTCGAGGACGTCGCGAAGGATGTTCGTGATCTGGAGGGCGATGCCGAGCTCGTCCGCGAGCGGTCCCGCCTCTTCGCGGCGCTCGGTCTCGAAGACGCCGAGTGAGAGCCGCCCGATCGAGCCGGCGACACAGCGGCAGTAGACGACGAGGTCGTCGAAGGTCTCGTACGTGGCCTGCCTGCAGTCCATCTCACAGCCGTCCACGAGCTCGCCGAAGGCGTCGAGAGGTATCGGGTAGCGCTGGGCTGCGTCAGAGAGGGCGACGAGCACCGGGTCGTCGGGGGGCGGGTTGCCCGCGGAGACGGCGGAGAGCGACCGGCGCACGCCTTCGAGGAGATCGAGCCTCGCCACCACCGGGGCGTCGCTGTCACCGATGTCGTCGACGCGGCGGGCAAGGGCGTAGAGCGCTGCCATCGCCCGCCTCCGATCGGCAGGCAGGAGGCGGATCCCGTAGGCGAAGTTCTTCGCCTCGCTGCGCGTGATCTCCTCGCAGCGGTCGTAGGCAGTCGTGAGCTCGATCATCAGTCTCTTCCCCGGAGGGCGAGAAGGCGGAGCGCCCGCGCCAGCACTGCCGCCCTGGACGCTTTCACCTGCACGGCGAGGACGTCGTAGCTCGCATGCTCTATAGCGTCGAGCTGGGCGAGGCCACCTCCGGCGAACCCGGCGATGGCGAGCGACGCCCGAGGAGGGACGAGCCCGACGAGGCGAGCGCCCTCCCGCAGCATGCGTCTCGCCCTCGTGACCTCGAAGGCCATCATCCTCCTGAAGGAGTCCGGCGCGGTGCGATAGCTGATCGGCATCGCGAGCAGGTCGCGGGGAACACCGTAGCGATCGAAGTCCTCGGCGGGAACATAGACGCGGCCGCGGGCAGCGTCCTCGGCGACGTCCTGCAAGTGCTCGACGACCTGGAGACCAGAGCAGACGAGGTCGGAGAGGCTGCACTGCTCTTCCGTCCCGCACCCGAAGACACCGAGCACGAGCCTCCCGACTGGATTGGCAGAGAGACGGCAGTATCCGAGGAGCTCGTCGAAGGTCTCGTAGCGGGCGACGGCCTGATCGACCCGGTTGGCCTCGAGCAGGTCGGCGAAGTGGCTGCGGTCGAGCCGGCACTCTGCGATCGTGGCGGCGAGGCGGCAGAAGACGGGATGAGTCGGTCTCCCCGAGCAGGCGGCGTCGAGCTCGGCCTCGACGGCGTCGAGAACGGCAAGCCGGTCCTGCGCGCTACCGGCAAGCTCGTCTCCCACGTCGTCGACGAGGCGGGCGTAGCCGTAGATGGCAAGCAGGTGCCGGCCTGCCTCCTTGCCGGCGAGCCGGAGGGCGACGGGGAAATTCTCCTGACCGGCCCGTGCCACCAGCTCCTCGAGGCTCGGGACGGGGAGCCGGGCGGCGACGGTGCTCACCGGCGCCACCTCGACCCGACCGAGGCGAAGGTCTCCGCCAGCACGCCGCCCTCTGGCGCCTCTCCCCGCGAGAGCTGCGCCCCGCCCACCTGATCGGGCTCTCCGGGCTCTCCGGGCTCTTCGATGAGGCGATAGAGGCGCGCCTCTCTCATGAAGGAGGCGGCGATGCCCTCCTCGTCGAGGCCGAGGTCGTGCAGGATGGCGTCGGGCTTTCCCTGGGCGATGTAGCTCGCCGGCACCCCGAGGTTGAGGACTCTCGGGGGAGGGGTCCCAAGCACCCTGGCGCGCTCTTCCAGCAGAGAGGCGAGGTAGGCGCCCGCCCCGCCCAGGCAGAGGCCGTCTTCTGCTGTCACGACGAGGCTCGCCGTCACGAGTTGGGCGAGAAGCTCCTCGTCGAGAGGGCGGACGACCAAGGGGTCGATCACCCTTGGTGCGATCCCGCAGGCGTCCTTGACGAGCCCGGCGGCTCTCGCACAGGTGCTCGCGAGCTTGCCGACGCCGAAAAGGACGAGGTCACCTCGTCCCTCGACCACCACCCTGTGGTGCCCGAGGCGGTAGCACTCCGAAAGGGGCCCGGGAGAGAGCGTCTTCGGGTACCTGATGAGAGAGGGGGAGTCCTTTCGAAGGGCCTCTTCTAGAGCAGGGGCGACCTCCTCTGTGTCAGAGGGGCAGTAGACGGAGACCCCGGGGATGGAGAGGGCCGAGTGGATGTCGTAGATGCCGTGGTGGCTCGGGCCGTCGTCTCCTGTGATGCCCGCCCGGTCGGCAGCGACGACGACGGGAGCCTTGTGCAGCCCGACGTCCAGGTTCCACTGGTCGAGGCATCTTTGCAAAAAGGTGGAGTAGACACAGACGACGGGCCTGAGCCCCCCATAGGCCATGCCGGCAGCTGCCGTCATGGCATGGGCCTCCGCGATGCCGAGATCGAAGAACCTCTCCGGGAAGCTCGCCTCGAAGTCGAGGAGCCCTGTCGGTCCCGGCATGGCGGCCGTCAGGGCCACTATCTTCTCGTCTTTTCCCGCGAGCTCCATGAGGGCCTTTGTGAAGGCCTCTGTGTAGCTCTTGCCCTTCTTCTCCTCTCTCGGGCGGAGGGCCCCCTCGTCCGTCGCTTTCGTCGAGACGCCCTGGGGGACCTTCAGGTCGTGCAGGCAGGCGACCTGGTCCTCCTCGGCCGGGCCGTAGCCCTTCCCCTTCGTCGTCAGAAGGTGGAGGACGATCGGGCCCGGCCAGTTCGAGGCCCGCTCCAGGGCATGGGTGACCTGGCCGATGTCGTGGCCGTCGATCGGGCCGGTGTAGCGCACGCCAAGGGCCTCGAAAAAGACGTGGGGCTCGACGACCTCACGAAGGGCAGAGGCGAGGCCGTGGTACGAACGACTCGCCACCGGGCCGACGACGGGCACTTCCAGCACCCGGCTCTCGAGAGCTCGCCGGAGCCGCACGTACCTCGGATCGAGCCGGAGCTGGGTGAGCGAGCCCGAGAGCTTGGAGATCGTCGGGGCGTAGCTGCGCCCGTTGTCGTTCAGGACTACGACGACGGGCACCGAGGCATGGCCGAGGTTGTTGAGCGCCTCGTAGGCCATCCCCCC
>JASHRK010000150.1 GCA_030037405.1 Acidimicrobiales bacterium
CGAGACGCCGATGATCATCGAAGTGAAGGGCCGGCTCCTCCCGAGGATCGCCGACTTCTACGCGAGCCGGCGCCCAGTAGACGCAGTGTTGTGAGTACAGATCAAGCCAACCCTCATAGTTGCGTTGGTCGAGCAGGCGGGCTTCTCTCAGTACAAGCGACTCTGCCTCTCCCTCATGACAGCCTCCGCCTGTCCACGAGACACACTCCCGGTAGAAGGAATACACGTCGTCGTAGAGTTCGTCTGTTACATACCGAACGTCCTCATGAGCAAGAAGCGTTCCGCTATCAAGATCCACAGTTCGTTGTCCTCTCTCCTAAAACCGAGGCAGTGATCCGAACGGGCCTGCTCATAAGCTCCTTCCACCGCACGTAGCTCGCTCGAATACCCGTCTCGCAAGTGACCGGGCCGCTCACGGCGCCATCGGCGTCACTCGTCTCGAAGCCTGTCCGCCATCCGCGGCTGACGTCGATCCAGGCCAACTGAGACGTATCTTCGAGCGCTGACGAGAGACGTTCGAATACTTCGTTGTCGTCTCGGTTACCGACGTTAATGAAGTCCTCTTCGAAGCGCATACGTAGGGCGTTCACCTCTGCTGGTGCGTCCGTCAACAGTGCCACGAAGCTGTGGACAAGAGTGCGGTGAGCAGTAACAGGTTCGTAGACCAGAATGCTGGCGTTCCCACCTACATATAAGTTCGGATAGAGGATTAGATTGACCCCAGCGCGGCCGACGTACTCGAGGTACTGGCGCGCTCGTTGCTCACCGATTCGGGTGATGAGCTGCTCGGCCTGTGTCTCACGGCCTGGGATGGGGCGTGCCCGTTCCCAGACCGAGTCGATGGCCGGTCGTTGGTCGATCATCTTGTGACCGTTACCGAGGTCTCGCACTGTCATCGGACTGTTGTCACCCTTGAAGTGGTCGAGAGATTTTCCTTCTCCGTGGCGTTGCCGGGTCATCGTCAGGGTCGACCGGTGCGTAAAGGGCACGTGGTACATGTCGCCGTTGTTGTCGTTCTGAAGCTTCCAGTTGCCCCGGTACTCCATCGTCGAGGCCTTGATCATCTTGATGTTGGGGGTCTGGTCGACCGCCCAGTCGAACACGGAGCGCGCTGGTCCCATCCACTCCTCGACGGTCTCGACATCAGGATTGAAGCTGCAAAAGACGAACCCGCGGTAGGACTGAACTCGCGGTGCCCGGCCGAGGTTGTAGTTCTCCTTGCAGAAGTCGCTCCGGTAGCCGTCCGGATAGGTGATCCCGCTCAGCTCACCTGAGTTCGCGAAGGTCCAACCGTGATAGGCGCACTGGAAGCGCTTCTGATTGCCTGACTCGACCGGGCACAGCAGGGTTCCGCGGTGGGTGCAGCGGTTGAGTAGGACGTGGATTTCTCCATCCTCATCTCTGGTCACGATGACCGGCCGCCGCCCGACGCGTCGAGTCTGAAAGTCGAACGGTGCAGGAATTTCGCTCTCGTGGAGCAGGTACACCCAGGTACCACCGAAAATGCGGACCATCTCGTCCGCGAAGATCCCCGCGTCAACGAACACCGAACGGTGGACCCGGAAGTCGTCTGTGACGAGATCACGGTACTCCGGCCTCGCGTCCAGATAACTCTCCACAGCTAGCCGATCGATTGTCGTGCGCCTCTGGCCGCGTGCCATCCCTCATCCCCACGCTCTCCGTGACCGAACACGGTGAGCGATCTAAACGATTTCAAATCTTATATCTGTGAACTCCAAGCGTCAAGAGAGTCCGGAGCTAGGTTCAGGCCGAAGGCGTTCGCTTCGGACAAGCGTCCCTTGTCGAGGTGACGCCCCTCGAAGAGGAGCTCGATTCCGCATGGGCGGGGGTCGCCTCGGCCTGATCGCGCCCGCACGCCAGCGCCGGGCGGAGCCAAGCCACCGGCAAAGTCGCCGGAGGGGTGCCTTGAGGCCACCGACGGGTGTCGACGCACAACTGGGTGACGTCGAGGTGGGGTCAGTCACTCGTGATCAGGGCCCTTCGTGGGCGACGGGGATACCGGCGTTCGGCTCCAGTCCGGAGCGAGCTGCGGAGGTCACGTCGCGGACGCGGGTGTCGGTCATTCCTGCGTCGTCGTGCGACACGGAGTGTTCCGGCCACCAACCAGGCCAGGTCAATCAGAGACTCGGCCAGCCGCCGTCCGCGAGTTGCAACCATCGAAGATGGGCACCAGAGTGGGCTGCCGACGCATAGTCGAGTCAGAATCAGATCCAAGGGGTGCCATGACCATCGAGGTACTTTCTGCCGTCGGCCGCTGGGACCACTTCGCGGCGCTGTTGGCACGGAGCGGATGCGTATGCATGGCGTACCGGAACTCCAGTCTCGACACGCTTGGCCGACTCGATCACATGCGCAACCTTTGTGAGAGCGAGCCCGGTCCAGGCGTCCTCGCGTTCGTGGACGGCGAGGTTGCTGCCTGGTGCTCGATCGCACCGAAATGCACGTATCGTGCCCTGGTCAACTCTCGTACCATCCCGCATGTTGATGACGCGGAGGCGTGGTCGGCGGTCTGCTTCAGGGTGCGACCGGGCTTCCGGCGCCGCGGGCTGATGCACGACCTACTCGATGGCGCAATTGATCATGCGCGCGCCTGCGGCTCACTCGTGATTGAGGGTTACCCGGTGGACCCCGAAGGCGGTCGCGTTAATCAGACTGCCGCGTACGTGGGGACGGTTGGCCTCTTCGAGGCGCACGGATTCGAGCGTGTCCTGCGGACGGAAGGACGAAGTGGCGGCAAGCGGCGTTGGCTTGTCCGCCGAACACTCGCATGATCTGGCTCTCAGGACTGCGTGTCGGCACCTGGCCAGGTATCTGGAAGTACGTAACCCTCCGGGAACGGATCGGTCGGGTCGACAAGCACCTGGGTTATCCCGGTGAGCCAAGCGCTGCCACGGACTGTGGGAAGGATGGCTGGCCGGCCGCCTACGGTCGTCTCAGAGACGATACGTCCCTCGAAAGTCGTTCCGAGCACGGAGGCGTGAGTCATCGAGTCACCCGCGTGCATCAGCCCTCGAGCATGAAGGGCTGCCATGCGGGCGCAGAGGCCAGTTCCCGTCGGTGAACGGTCAAGACGCCCGGGGGATACGACAACGGCATTCGCCGACACCGTGCCCACGCCACGCCATGGCCCCGCCAGCTCGACAATGCTCACGCCGGCGATCTCCGGGTTCTCCGGGTGGACGCAGGGAAGCTGCGCGCGTGCGGCCGCGCGAATCTGCTCACCGACATGAGAGATCTCCCGCGCTTCGGAAGGTTCAAGAGCAAAACCGAGGGAGGCGGCGTCGACGATCGCGTACCACATGCCGCCGAAGGCGACATCTACGTTCACGGTTCCTAGTCCGGGAACATCGACCTCGGCATCGATCCGGTCGACGAAACTCGGTACGTTCGTGAGCTCGACGCTTTCGCATCGCCCATCCCTGCAGCGCGCCCGAGCCTCGACGACACCGGCCGGCGCCTCCAGCATGAGGTATGTCTCTGGCTCCTGCATCTCGACCATCCCGGTCTCGAGCAAAGCCGTCACCACACAGATGGCGTTCGATCCAGACATCGGCGGGTACTCGGTGGGTTCCATGACGATGAACCCAGCGGTGCAGTCCTTCCGCGCCGAGGGCACGACCAAGTTTGCGTGGGTGGTGACACTTCCGCGCGGCTCCCGCAGGAGCAGGCGACGCAGGGAGTCGTCCCGCTGGAGAGCCCTCATCTGCTGAAAGACCGTGTCACCAGGAGGCGGCAGAACTCCCCCAACGACCACGTTCCCGACCTCGCCGCCCGCATGGCAGCCGATGAGCGTGATCATCCGACGGGCTCTCATGCCGGGGACCGTACCTCGTTCAGAAAATTCAGAGCCTGGCTCAGTCCGCTAAGAGCCGCTCGAGATAGCCTTGACCAGAGCGTCCTCTATCTCCATAGTCGTGCTGCTACCGCCAAGATCCATTGGCAGGATCCCAGCCTCGGTCGTGGCGGCGATAGCGCGTTCGATGACCCCTGCCTCCTCTTCGAAGCCGAGGTGCAAGAGCATCAACTGAGCGCTCGCGACCGCTCCGATCGGATTTGCGACTCCTTGTCCCGCGATGTCGGGGGCAGATCCGTGCACCGGCTCGAACATGCTGGGAGCCCGCCGAGTCGGATCTAGATTGGCGCTCGATCCGAGGCCCAAACTGCCGGCAAGGGCACTGCCCAAGTCCGAGAGGATGTCGGCGTGCAGGTTGGACGCGACGACAACCGACAGGCTCTCCGGGTTCAACACCATGCGCGCTGCCATGGCGTCGATGAGGCAGCGGTCGCTCTCGATGTCGGCGTGCTCGGCGGCGACGCGTTCGAAGACCTCGTCCCAGAGCACCATGCCATAACGCTGCGCGTTGCTCTTGGTCACGCTCGTCACACGTTTCACCGGCCGGCTCGCTGCCAACTCGAAGGCGTACCGGATGATGCGCTCGCAGCCGGCTTCGGTGAACAGAGCCGACTCAACCGCCACTTCTCCGCCACTCCCACGCGCTCCTAAGTTGCGACCGCCGATGCCCGAGTACTCGCCCTCAGAGTTCTCTCGCACC
>JASHRK010000151.1 GCA_030037405.1 Acidimicrobiales bacterium
CTCGGCTCCGTTCCCGCCCGCCTTGCGACGGAGGGGTCGTCGGGAGGCGAGGTGAGCGAGGTGCAAGCCGTCTCCGACGAGGTGGTCTGGGCGTTCGAGCCGGAGCTGTGGCTCAGTACCGACGCCGGCTGGACTTGGATGCACCTTCCCGTCCCGGGTGGCCGCGGTCACGTCGTCTCCATGGCGGGGAGCACGACGGAGACCTATGCCGTCGTCTCGCCGTGCCCATGGCAGACCGCTGGCGCGTGCCTCAGGAAGCCCTACACGCTCTGGAGAGCGGCGACGGAGAGCCCGGGCAGGTGGAGGGAGCTGGCGACGAAGCTGACGCCGCCGAAAGGCTGGCTCGACCTGGACGCCGGCGTGACCGTGGACGGCAGTACCGTCTATGCCTTTGCGAGCACTTCCGACAGCGAGGGCGGAGAGGTTGACAACCTTCTCGAGGCGAGCACGGACGGGACCCACTTCTCGGCGCGCAAGGCACCGTGCACCACGAGCGAGGCGATCGAGGCGAGCCTCGTCCAGATCGTGGCAACCTCTCCGAGAGACGTCGCCCTCTTGTGCGAGGGCCCTCCAGCCCTCGGCTCTTCTTACAAGCAAGTCTTCTACTCCACTAACACCGCCAAGACCGACAGGTCGACTGGGACACCTCCGCTCGGTGGCACCGGTGCGCAGCTCGCCGCTTCGTCATCGCGGAACCTGGCCGTCTCCGCGGCGTCGGGGGCGTCGTTCATCGACATCAACGACACAAAGGAGACGATCTGGACGCGGATGGTTGACGAGCGGGACGGCGGGCAGGGTTGGAACGACGTCGTCTATGTCTCGGGTCTGGTGGCGTGGATCGTCCACGCTCCGGCGACAGATGCCTACGCGGGAGCAGCCGGGCAGCTATGGGTCACGCGGGACGCCGGCAGGCACTGGACGGTGGTGAGCTGGTAAGAGTGCCCGAGCCACAGGGCGGACGCAAGGTCGTAGGGAGTCCCCCGGAGGCGCCGAGCCGGAAGCGAGAGACTTTCTCGGCTACTGCTTCCCGATCATCACCTCGGTAGCCTTTATCACGGCCTTGACCGCGTCGCCCTCGCGCAACTCGAGCGCCTCGGCCGAGTCCTTCGTGATCGCCGAGACGATCTCCTGTCCGTCGCCGAGACGAACGACGATGGTCGACATCACGGCGCCGTGCTCGACCTTGACCACGACGCCGTCCAGTTGGTTGCGGGCGCTCAGTCTCATCACGACCTGAGCATATAGGGCGACGTGGCAACCGGCTCCGTCCGCCCCGTCGTGGAGTCGGCCGGCGATGCCGCCAGTCGCGACAAGATTGGGCGATGCGCGTCCTCGTCGCCCCCGACTCCTTCGGCGGGACGCTGAGCGCGCCCGAAGCGGCCCGGGCCATGGCGGAGGGCTGGCGGCGCGGCTCGCCCGGCGACGAGCTCGAGCTCGTGCCCCTCTCCGACGGGGGCCCCGGCTTCGTCGACGTGCTGGCCGTCTCGCTCGGAGGCGAGAGGGTGAGCCTGGAGGTGACAGGCCCCCGAGGAGAGCAGGTGAGAGCCGAGATGCTCGTCTCTGGTGGCACGGTCTATCTCGAGACGGCGCATGCATGCGGGCTTCACCTCGTCGCCCCGGAGGTCCGCGACCCGCTCGCCGAGTCCACGGTCGGAGTCGGCGAGCTCCTGCGGGCTGCGGCCGAGCTCGCTCCTCAGTCCGTCGTCGCCGGCCTCGGCGGCTCGGCGACGAACGACGGCGGAGCCGGGATGCTCGCCGCCCTCGGCTACCGCTTCACTGATGCCGCCGGCCGGCCGATCGCCGTCGAGTCAGGGCCAGGCCCGCTCCTGGCGCTGAGCCAGGTTGTCTCGTCCTCGAGCTTCGGGCTCCGGGGGGACCTCGTGGCGGCGACAGACGTCGACAGCCCGCTTCTCGGGCCACTCGGGGCAAGCCTCATGTTCTCCCGGCAGAAGGGAGCGACAGACGCTGCCGCCGGCGAGCTCGAGGCCTGCCTGAGGCGCCTCGCCGAGGTGGCCGGCCGCGACTTGCCGGGTGTGGCGGGGGCAGAGCTCGTCCCTGGTGCCGGGTCCGCCGGCGGCCTCGGCTACGGCTTGCTCGTCCTCGGGGGGCGAGTCGAGTCCGGCTCGGACCTCGTCCTCGCCTCGGTGCGCTTCTCGGAGCGTCTCGTGGGCGCCGACCTCGTCCTCACGGGCGAGGGGTCGTTCGACGACCAGTCTCTCCACGGCAAGGTCGCCTCCGGCGTGGCACGCCGTGCCCGTGACTGGGGCGTCCCGTGTTCTGTGCTCGCCGGGAGGGTGTCGGTGACTGCCACACCGTCCCTGCTCGAGGCGGAGGGGATCACGAGCACGCACGCCACGGTGGACGAGGCGGGGTCGCTCGAGGCGTCGCTTGCCGAGCCGGCGAGGTACCTGGCGCAGCTCGCCGAGCGGGTCGCTTTCACCGGCTGCTGGCGGGGCGGCGGTACTGTCGCCGGCACGGAGAAGACGGCGACGGCCCGAGGTGAAGGCGGTAGGGGATTTCGCCCCTAGGCGGAAGCGACCCGCCAGGAGCAGAGTGTGACGAGCAGCCGTTCGAGCAAGTGAGGTGATCGATGCGACGACTGGGGCTGGAACGTGAGATCGTCGACCGGCAGCTCTACGACCAGGCCGTGAAGAGGTTCGCCGAGCGCCAAGTCGCTCTGCCCACCTTCGCCGAGATCGCCGAGCCTTGGAGAGCGGCCAACCGGCTGCGCGAGGCGCTGGCGGGCGTCGACCCCGACGCCGCCGACCCGCGGAACCTCTACCGCGTCAACTGGTACAACGACGCCAGCCGGAAGGGTTTCACCGACGTGCCCGAGCACGTCGTGCTCCCGAGCGAGCTGACCGGTACGCCGGGGCGGATCCTCGTCCTCCTCGCCGACCGGTTCCCGCTCGTCTCCTGCCACAAGGTGCTGGCGAGCTACGGCTGCCTGGCGCCTCGGGTCGTGGCCGGTCAGTTCGACCCGGCGAGCCAGCGGGCGATCTGGCCCTCGACGGGGAACTACTGCCGGGGCGGCGTGGCGATCTCGCGCCTCATGGGGTGCCGCGGGGTGGCGGTGCTGCCGGCCGGGATGAGCCGCGAGCGGTTCGACTGGTTGGCGCGGTGGGTCGAGGACCCGTCCGACATCGTGCGCACGCCGGGGACCGAGAGCAATGTCAAGGAGATCTACGACGAGTGCAACAGGCTGGCCCTCGACCCCGAGAACGTCGTGCTCAACCAGTTCTCCGAGTTCGGCAACCACCTCGTCCACTACACCGCCACCGGCAGGGCGGTCGAGCGGGTCTTGGAGGCGCTCTCCGACACCGGCCAGGGTGGGGAACTCGCCGCCTTCGTGTCGGCGAGCGGGTCGGCTGGGACGATCGCGGCGGGGGACTACCTGAAGGAGCGGCACGGCTCGGAGATCGTGGCCGTCGAGGCGCTCGAGTGCCCGACGATGCTCTACAACGGCTTCGGCGAGCACAACATCCAGGGCATCGGCGACAAGCACATCCCCTTCATCCACAACGTGATGAACACCGACGTCGTGACGGCGATCTCGGATCGCGCCACGGACCGGCTCAACATCCTCTTCAACACCGGTGCCGGGCGCCGCTACCTGGCAGAGCGCCAGGCGGTCCCGGAACAGGCCGTCGAGGCCCTCTCATCCTTCGGGCTGTCGAGCATCTGCAACATGCTGGCGGCCGTCAAGTACGCAAGGCACCGCCGGCTCGGGCCGGACGACGTCGTCGTGACAGTGGCGACCGACGGTGCGGCGATGTACGCGAGCGAGCTCGAGCGGGTTGCCGCCAAGCTGTACCCGAACGGCGTCGACGAGGTGGTGGCGGGCGAGATCTTCGGCGAGCACCTGGCCGAGGTCTCCGGCGAGCACCTGCGCGAGCTCGACAGGCGTGAGCGGGACCGCATCTTCAACCTCGGCTACTACACCTGGGTCGAGCAGCAGGGCGTGAGCGTCGAGGAGTTCGAGGAGCGGAGAGAGCAGCGTTTCTGGCGGGAGACGCGCACGATCGTCGGCGACTGGGACGCCATGATCCAGGAGTTCAACGAGCGCACGGGGGTGCTGGCGGCGCCATGACGATCCGCCGCGAGGAGATGGCGAGCCTGCTCGCCTGCCGCGGGTGCGGATGGGTGGCGCGGGACTGCGATCCCTACCCGTTCCGTTGCCCGCGCTCGGGCGACGGCGGCGACCACGTCGTGCGCCGGGTGCTCGACTACGAGAAGGTGTCGTTCCCCCTCGGGGCGGAGGTGGAAGCCGAGCCAATGCCCTTCCTGCGGTACCGGGCCCTCCTCCGCCCCCGGCACCTCGCCGTCGCGGGCGGCCTCGGCGATGAGTGGTTCGTGAAGCTCGTCCGCCAGCTGGACGCCAAGGTCGCCGCCGTCGACGGGGCCTGCTTCCGGGAGACGCCGTTTCTCGAGGAGGCGGTGCTCGGGGAGGCGGTCGGGCTCTCGGCGCCGCTCCTCG
>JASHRK010000152.1 GCA_030037405.1 Acidimicrobiales bacterium
CGTCGACAACTGGTACCCGTCCTACGTCCCCCACAACCAGAACCCCCTCGGTTTCCTCCCTCTCTACCCGTGGACGATGTGGCTCGTCGACCACACCTTCTTCATCCACCCTGTCTTCTCCGGGATGATCGTGTCGCTGACCGGTGGCCTCGTCGCCACCCTCCTCGTCCAGCGCCTGGCGACCGAGTGGTGGGGACCGGAGACCGCCCGCAAGGCGGTGCTCCTCTTCTGCATCTTCCCGGGCAGCATCGTGTTCTCGATGGTCTACTCCGAGGGTCTCCTCATCCCCCTCCTGGTCGGATGCATGCTCGCCCTCGGGCACAGGCACTGGCTGCTCGCCGGGATCCTCGCGGGCATCGCAACCGCCGTGAGCGCTGACGCTCTCGCCGTCGTCCCCATGTGCGCCGCCGCCGCCTTCGTCGAGATGCGCCGCCACGGCTGGCGCTCCTCCGAGGCCATGCAGAGCTACGTCGCCCCGCTCCTCTCTCCCGTCGGCGCCATCGCCGTCGCCGAGGTCACCTGGATCTGGGCCGGGTCGCCCTTTGCCACCTACATCGTGCAGCAGGACGGTTGGCACGAGAAGACGACCCCGCTCGCCCTTCCCCACGAGGTCTGGCTGCTCCTCACCGAGATCGGGCTGCATTTCCACGTCTGGCACGTAAACCTGAACGTGCCAGTCGGTCTCGCCGGCACCGTCTTTCTCTTCTTCGGCCTCCGCTACCTCTGGCGCGACCGCAAGACCCTCCCTCTCGAGAGCCTCGCCTTCTGCGCCGCCATGACATTTTTCATGGTGACCTCTTGGAGCGTCCCCCCCAATCCACGGATGCTCATCACGGCTTTCCCTGTCGTTCTCATCTTCGCCAAGTGGCTGCAGGGAAAGGCGTGGCGGCGTCTCGTCTGGGTCTCCGGCGGGGCGCTCGTGCTCTTGAGCGCCCTCACCTACACCGGTTACCTGCTCAGGCCCTAGCTCGCCGGGCGGGCGGGGATGGCTTCAGAACGCCCGAGGGGCCGGCCAGAGCCGTCGAGCCCCTCGGCGGCAACGTACTCCGGATGACCAGGTATGGCGATCGCCGTCTCGAAGCCGCGGTGAAGCGCGCGACCGAGGGAGGAGAGCCGCGTCGCCCGCGGGCCGCCCAGCACGCGCCAGCTGTCGATCTCGGTCGCCCCGTTCCAGCTCACGTGAAGCGCAGTCCTGCCGCCCGTCTTGCCGACGGCGACAGAAGGTCGCGTCGTGGGTCGACCGGTCCACGGCTGCTTGAACGCTCGGTAGGACTGGGTGCCGAGCACGAAGCGACCGTCGAGGAGGACCTCGCCCGAGTGCGTGTACTCGGTGAAGTAGCTCGATGAGCCCCAGCCGACGAACCGGTGCCCGTCACCGAGGTCCTCGACGCTCCCCAGGGCCCCCGACAGCACGGGAGGGCTGTGGAGGTACTGGTCGGCGTAAGTCGCCCGCCGCGCCTTCTCGTCGAGCGCCAGGACGAGGGCGCGCGACTGGGTCGCCTCTTGTGGGGGACCCGCCTCGTTGTCGAAGAGCGTCACCGTCCCACCGGGATGAGGGGTGACGTCGTGCTGGAAGGCGAATTGCGTGTCCGGGCCCATGGCGAAGTCGCTCTGCTTTCCCCCGACGCGCCAGAGCACGGCGCCGGTATGGCGGTCCACCTTGTAGAAGGTCCACGTGTTGCGACCGGAGACGACGAGGTTGCCGTCGGCAGGATCGATGTTGATCGAATTGATGTGGAAGTAGTCCCAGGGGCTGGCCGGGTTCGTCGGGAGCGGCAACCGGTAGGACTCTTCGAAGGCGACGTGCTCGTCGCTCCGCCACTGGAAGATCACTTTGCCCGTGGCGATGTCCACCTCCTGCACGACGCCGTAGAAGTACGCGGCACGTGACGCCCCCCCGACGGAGGAGAGGTCCCCGCTCGCCGCGCCATAGCAGGTGAACAAAGCTGTCCCTTCGGGGCTGATGAGGAACTCGTGAAGATCGCCGTCGTACCCGTTCCCGCCCTCGACGAGCGCGACCTGCTTGTAGGTGGAGTCGAGGATCTCATAGTGACCTTGACCATGACCCGAGACAACCTCCCCTTCGAAGAAGGAGATGACGGGCTGATCTCGGTACTGCTGCACGCGCAGGTTGAAGGCGCGAGCGCTCTTCGAGGCGTGAGCGGAGACAGGTTGGAACCACACGACCTGGCCGTGCGAGTCGAGGATGATCGGCCCTTGTTGCGCCGGACCGCCGTGGCAGTCGGTAAGGACGAGGCCGGGGGCGACGTCCCGCGGCTGTACGTGCATCAGGACCTGAGGAGGCCACAGGTCCGGGCGCGAGAGAAAGCGCTGCGCCTGCCCGCTCACCGTCGAGCCGTCCCACGACTCGAGCAGTCCCTGGGCCGTTCCGGCGCGGGACGGGGTCGTGCCGCACCCGCTTGCGCCTGCGAATATGCCAGCACCAAGCAGCCCTCCGCCCACTCGCTGGAGGAAGTGGCGACGGCTCAGGTTTCCCGCTATCGATGTCTCAGAGGTCTCGTCTATATTA
>JASHRK010000153.1 GCA_030037405.1 Acidimicrobiales bacterium
GAACGGTTGGCGATGTCTTCGACCATGGAGGTGATGACGGGAGGGCTGAAGGGCACCCCGTAGACCTCCCCGAGCCCGGTCACGCCGCCGTCCGTCGTCGCCCGCACGAAGACCCAGAAGGAGCCTCCCCATCCAGGCGGAGGCAGGCCCACGACTATCGTCTCGACCTCGACTATTCGCATCCTTCGACCTCAGAAGACCACGACAGACCGGAGATGTGCGGCTGCCCGGGTGTCGGAGACGGCGTCGTCTATCTCGTCGAAGCCGTAACGGCGAGAGACGAGCTCGTCTAGCTTCAACTTCCCGCTCTTGTAGAGATCGGCGAGCCGCGGGATGTCCTCGTGCGGTCGGGAGGAACCCATCTTCGTGCCTATCAGCCGGAGGCTTCCGTCCGCGATGGCGACTGGGTCGAGCGTCACCGTGCTACCGCTCGGCGGGATGCCGACGAGCACGAGCGTCCCGCCCCGGCGCAAGAGGTCGCAACCGGTCTCGACGAGGCGGGGGACGCCGGCGGCGACGAAGACGTAGTCGGCGCCACGGCCGCCCGTGATATCTCTCACGGCTTCGGCTACCTCCTGCAAGCTGGCGTCGACGACGTCGGTGGCGCCGAAGCGGCGGGCCACCTCTAGTTTCTCGGCTACGAGATCGACGGCGACGATCCGTCCGGCGCCCGCCAGTGCAGCCCCCTGGACGCAGTTGATCCCGACTCCGCCGACGCCGAGCACGGCGACCGTCGCTCCGGCCTCGACCGCCGCCGCGTTCGTAGCCGCCCCCACACCCGTGAGCACGCCGCAGGCAAGCAGGCAGGCGACCTCGGGGGGTACCGACTTGGGCACCGCGACGACCTGGGAGGCGTCGACGAGGACGAGCTCGGCGAAGGCGGCCGTCCGCATGCCCTGGTGGATCGGGCTCCCGCTGCCGCTCTCGATGACATCGTCGACCGGAGGCGGGAGGCCCTCGCAAAGCGTCGGCCGCCCCTGCCTGCATCGCTCGCAGCGACCACACGCCCGGACCAGGGTGACGACGACGTCGTCGCCGGCTGAGAGGGCGTCCTCGGCGCCGGCGCCGACCTCCTCGACGACCCCGGCGGCCTCGTGCCCGTAGACGGCCGGGAGCACCCCGCCCCAGGCGCCGTCGATGTAGGCGACGTCGCTGTGGCAGATGGCGCACGCCTTCACGCGCACGAGCACCTCGCCTGGTCCTGGCCGGCGCAGAGAGACCTCCTCGAGCTCGAGGGGGGCGCCGAAGGAGTGGCAGACGGCGGCTCTGGCAGGGAGGCGATCCCCCGTCACTTGGCCTCGAAGAACGGGTTCGAAGGGGACTTCGCTGCCGCCAGGAACTCGTCCAGGTCGGGCCCTCCGGACCTGCCGTTGCGGAGGGCTTCGTGGGTCGCGGCGGCGTTGTTCTCGTAGACCGCGCCGGCGTCGTCGGCAGCCGGGTTCACCCAGACCGCCGCGATGAGGAGGAGCTCGCCCACTCGCTCGCGCTCTACCGTCCCGTCCTCGACGGCTCGCCCCACGCCTTGGGCCACCCCCGCCTGAGCCGGGCCCCACGTCAAGTCGGCATGGGAGTCGTTCTCGATCATCGCCTTGTTGACAAAGAGCGTCGGCGGGCAGGCGGCGAGGGACCGGCGGGCGATGACGACGAAGGAGGCGTGCCCCGCCCGCGGCGTGGCGAGTGCCGTCACCCACGCCGTCCCCACGGGCCCGTCGCGGGAGCCGAGCACCGTGTTGATGTGGGCGGCGTTTACCCCTGCGCCGGAGAATGACTCACCTATCTGCACGGACGATCTCCTCTCGAGAGGATCTCGCGGCCCCTTGTCCTCGCGCCGGGGCGCGGGGGACTGGAGCTCAGTCGATCCACATCGTGCCGAAACCGTAGTTCGACAGCGAGAGGCCTGTCCTGCAAGGGGCGAGACCGTGGATCTTGCTCCCGTAGCCGTCGATCACCGGCGGGAAGTAGGGGATGATGTAGCCACCGATCGAGTGGTCGATCTGCTGCATCTCGTGCACGATGTCCTTCCGCTTGGCGAGGTCGAGGGTCGTGATGGCCGCCGCGTAGAGCTTGTTGTACGCCGGGTCGTCCCAGTGGGTCTCGTTGAAGGGGGAGGAGGGGAGCGTCGCCTGCGCCACCTGGGGGAGGTAGTCGCTGTAGTACCAGTAGTCCTGCCCGAAGGCCCACTTCAGGTAGCTCGAGCCGTAGAAGTCGGTCACCGTGACGGTCTGGATGTTGATCTTCAGGTTCGCCCCGGCCGCCTGCTGGGCGAGCACCGTCGCCGCCTCCGTCGTCCCCTGGGCGAGAGGCGCCGTCGTGAGGGTGATGGAGTGTCCGTAGAGGCCGGCCTTCTTCAGGTAGAACTTCGCCTCGTCGTAGTCCTGCGTGCGCTGGGGGATGGCCGTGTCGTAGTCGGGGTCGTAGGGCGAGAAGATGTCGTTCCCGATCGTCCCGTGACCTGCGAAGACGAGCTTCAGCATCTCGGGCCGGTCGACGACGAGGCGGAGCGCCTTGCGCAGGTTGACGTCGTTGAAGGGCGGCAGGTCGACGCGCATCGTGAAGGGGGTGAAGCCTCCGGCGTCGGAGATCAGCACCTTCGCCCCGGACGACTCGACGGCCGGGATGGAGGGGGCGGACAGGAGGTTGACGAGGTCTACCTGCCCGCCCGTGAGGGCGTTCACCTGGCTCGTCTCGTCGGAGTAGTCGGAGATCACGAGGCTGTCGACGTAGGGCAGCCCGGACTGCCAGTAGTTCTCGTTGCGAAGGAAGGTGCTCTGCACTCCCGGGGCGAACTTCTCGTACTTGAACGGGCCGGTGCCGACGGGCTTCTTCGGGTCGTAACCGACGGGCAGGATGCTCAGGTAGTAGTAGTAGCCGACGATGGCTTCGATGAAGGTGGCATACGGACTGTGACAGGGCAAGAGGACGGTGTGGCTGTCGAGCGCCCTCATGTTGGCGGTGTCGCAGAGGGCGATGGACGATGCGGCCGGCAGCGGGTCCTTCGGGTTGGCCACCCTCTGCAGGCTGTAGATGACGTCCTCGGCCGTGAGCGGCTTGCCGTTGTGGAACTCGACTCCCTTGCGGATGTGGATCGTCCACTCCGTCGCGTCCGAGTTGGGCGTGATCGACTCGGCGAGCTCGTAGACCGGTTGAGCCTGGTCGTCGAAGGAGACGAGGGCGTTGTAGAGCGAGCGGATACGGGCGAAGTCGACGTTGTTCACCCCCTGCTGGCCGTCCAGGGTGTCGGAGGAGTCGCCGCCCGTGAGGGCGGCCGTGAGAGTCCCCCCGCGGCGCGGCTTCGTGGCGCTCGTGGAAGTGCTCGTCGTCTTCGGCGACGAAGAGGGCGATCCGCAGGCGGCGAGCGCTCCCCCTGCCCCGACGAGGAGGGCGGCGCCCGCCCCCGCACGGAGAAACTCCCTCCTCGTGAGACCGGCCCCCCCGCTCTGCTCGAGGTCGCCGTATCCTCGCGCGTCATGTCTGTTGCTCATTTCGAACCTCCGATCAAGCCCCCTGAACAGATCACCTGCGCCGAGGCCCCATCGTGGGCGGCAGGCGATTCTCTTGCCGTGTGCGTAAGAATTATCGCAATTCAGTACGTGATCGGAAAAGGTTAATCGTGATGACTGATGGAATCAATATCAGGGCGGCGGTGCTCTTCGCGCCGGACCAGGCGCTTCGCGTCGTCGACGTCGCTCTCGCGCCACCCGGTCCGGGCGAGGTGAGGGTGCGGCTGGCGGCCTCGGGCATCTGCGCGAGCGATTGGCACACGATGACCGGCGCCATCCCGTCGCCGACACCGAGCGTGCTCGGCCACGAGGGGGCCGGCGTCGTCGAGGCGATCGGGGAGGGCGTTACGAGCGTCAAGCCGGGCGGTCATGTCGTGCTCTCGTGGGTGCCGAGCTGCGGTCGTTGCCGCTACTGCGAGTCGGGGCGGCCCAACCTCTGCTCGGTGGCGGCACCGGCCCTCCTCGCGGGCACCCTCGTGTCGGGCGCCCGGCGGTTGTCGTACGAGGGCGAGGCGCTGTACCACTACTCGTTTCTTTCGACCTTTGCCGAGGCCGTCGTCGTCGACGAGGCGAGCTGCATCCCGATCCGAGACGACGTCCCTCTCTCTGTCGCCGCCCTCGTCGGCTGCGCAGTCATGACCGGTTTCGGCGCAGTCGTGAACCGTGCCCGCCTGGAGCCCGGAGCGACGGCGGTCGTCTTCGGCGCCGGCGGGGTCGGGTTGAGCGCCGTGATGGCGGCCCGGCTCTCGGGGGCGCGCCACGTCGTCGCCGTCGACCCCCTCGCCTCCAAGCGCGAGCTCGCCCTCGAGGTGGGAGCGAGCCATGCCGCCGATCCGTCGGGCGGTGGCGTCCGTGCTCTCGTCGCCGACCTCACGGCTGGCGACGGTGCCGACGTCGTCATCGAGTCGGCCGGGCGGACCGAGCTCGTCGCCGAAGCCTTCGAGGTGGCGCGCCGGGGCGGGACGATCGTCTGCGTAGGCATCCCGGCCGCCGACGCCACCGTCGTGCTCCCAGGCCCGGCGCTCGTGCGCCACGAGAAGATCGTGACGGGCAGCCTCTACGGCTCGTGCCGTGCCAGAACCGACATGCCCCGGGTCCTCGACCTCTACGCCGACGGCCGCCTTCCCCTCGACCGCCTCGTGACTCGCACCTACGAGCTCGACGAGATCAACTCCGGTTTCGAGGACATGGTGGCGGGCAAGCTGGCACGAGGGGTCGTCACCCTCACCGGCTCATAGGCTCGGGACGAGGACGGCGCGCCCGGTGAGCGTGCCGGCGTCGAGGTCGGCGAAGGCCTTGGCGTAATCCGAGAAGGGGTAGAGGTTCGTGTGCAGCCGGACGAGGCCGCGGGCGGCGAGCGCCATCAGCTCGACGAGGTCGCCGTAGCTGCCGACGAGGTTGCCGACGAAGTTGATCTCGTTGCTTATGACGTCGATCGTCGGGATGTCGATGCTCCCGCCGTACCCGATCACGTAGTAGCTGCCCGCCCGTGCCAGCATGGCGATGCCGGAGGCCACGGCAGTGCCCTCGCCGACGAAGTCGAGGACGGCCTCGGCGCCGCGCCCGCCTGTCCGCTCGCGCACGGCGGCCGCCTCTTCGCCGTCGGCTCTCACCGTGGCATCGGCGCCAAGCTCCGCCGCGAGGGCGAGGGCTGCCTCTGAACGGTCGACGACGACGATCTCGGCGGCCGTCAGCGCTCGGAGGGCCTGCACGCCGATGTGGCCGAGACCGCCCGCTCCTATGACGGCGACGGTGTTGTGGGGATGGAGGTGGGTAGCCGCCTTGCGGGCGGCGTGGTACGCCGTGAGCCCGGCGTCCGCCAGGGCGGCGACGTCGGCGGGGGCGAGCTCGGGATCGAGCCTGACGGCGCTGCGAAAGCTCGTCCGCAGGTACTCGGCCATGCCGCCGTCGGCGTTGATGCCCGGGAAGTACGAGCTCGTGCAGTGGACGTCGTCGCCGGCCCGGCAGGCGCCGCAGGCGCCGCAGGTGGCGAGAGGATGGAGGATGACGCTGTCGCCGGGGGCGATCGTCGTCACGGCGGAGCCGACCTCCACGACGGCGCCGGCGTTCTCGTGCCCGAGCACGTAGGGGAGGCGGACGCCTGACTTCTCCCGCCACTGGCCTTCGAGGATGTGGAGGTCGGTCCGGCAGACGCCGGCGCCGCCGATCCTCACGACGATGTCGTGGGGAGAGTGGATGCCCGGCTCGGGAAGGTCGTCGAGGGAGGGGTCCTCTCCGTAGCCGTGGACTCTTACCGCCTTCAACTCTGCCTCACATCCCCTCGAGGACCGGGAGCCCGGCGGCGAGGAAGCCGCCGTCGACGTAGAGCGCCTGCCCCGTCACCCACGAGGCGCTCTCGGCGAAGAAACAGACCGCCTCCGCGATGTCGGCCGGCTTCCCGAAACGCCCGAGCGGGGTACGGGCGAGCTCGTGGGAGGCGATGGGCCCGTTCCCGAGGTAGTCGGCGCCCATCGCCGTCTCGACTGTTCCCGGGCCGACGCCGTTCACCGTGATGTTGTGGCGGGCGAGCTCGATGGCGAGGACGCGGGTGAGGAGGAGGGCGGCGCCCTTCGAGGCGCAGTAGGCGCTCTCGTAGGCGAAGCCCTGGTAGGAGGCGGTCGAGAGGATGTTGACGATGCGGCCGCCTCCCGCCGGGACCATCCGCCGGGCCGCCTGCTGGCAGGCGAGGAACATCCCCCGGACGTTGACGGCCATGACCTTGTCGAAGGTCTCGACCGTCGTAGCAAGAAACGGCTCGTCGGCGAAGATGCCCGCCGCGTTCACGAGCACGTAGGGAGTGCCGAGCTCTTTCTCGATGGCCGCGAGAGCCGCTTCGACGCTCTCCTCCTCACAGAGGTCGGTCTCGTAGTGCTTGCCCTCCGCACCCGTGGCGGAGAGGAGCTGCAGCGTCTCGTCACCTCCGAGACGGTCGAGGACGGCGACGCGGGCGCCCGCTTCTCCCAGCCTGAGGGCGATCCCCCGCCCGATCCCCCGGCTCGCCCCCGTCACGACGGCGACACGCCCGTCGAGGGTCACGACGACAGCGCCTTGAAGGCGAGCGTCATGAAGGCGGAGAGGGGGCTCTCGCTGTCGAGCATGAGCCTGCCCGCCGGGACCCGGCGGGAGCGGTAGCCGATCTGTTGGATGTCGGTCGCCTGCTTGTCCTCGATGAGGGTCTGGTCCCACATCTTCAGCCACTCCTTCACGACCGTCTCGTCGGCGCCCGGCCGCACGTACATGTCGACGTAGGCGAAGCAGCGCTCCGGCGCGAGCGGCTGCACGCTCCCGACGAAGCCGACGTAGTCGTCCATGGCGAAGAAGGACGAGGGGAAGGTGTAGGCGAAACGGAACCCCTGCAACGAGGAGAGGTCCCCCTCGGTCGGCAGCCACCTGATGGGGGCGTCGTGCCAGATCGTGTTCTCGCCGGAGTCGACGTGGTACCTCTCGGGGTCGGTGGCGTAGGACTTGCCGTAGCTGTTCCTGTGGAGGATCGGGCAGTGGTAGCACTCGAGGGCGTTCTCCGCCCAGATCTTCCAGTTGCACTCCATCGTGTACTCGTAGCGGACCTGGAACTCGTAGGTCCGGAGCTCGGCGTTGAGGGCGTCGGTGCGCTCGCGGATGTCGCTCGTCAGGCTCTCGAGGGAGGGAGCGGCGGGGTCCGGGTTGACGAACACCCACTGGTCCCACGTCTCGACGGCTACGGGGGCGAGCGAGATGCCCGAGCAGTCGAAGCCCGGCTCACGTTTCGAGCGGGGCGCCGCCTTCAGGCGCCCGTCCAGCTCGTAGACCCAGCCGTGGTAGGGGCATTGCAGGTTCTTCGCCCTCCCGTTCTCCTGGGCGATCGAGTGGAGCCGGTGCCTGCAGACGTTCACGAGCCCGTGCAGCTCGCCGTCCTCGCCCCGGGTGACGAGGATCGGGGTGTCCCCGGCCCTGGCGACGGCGTAGTCGCCGGGCTTTGCGACCACCGACTCGTGACAGGCGTACTGCCATGATCTCGAGAAGATCTTCTCCTGCTCGAGGGCGTGGACCTCGGGGGCGAAGTAGAACTCGACCGGGAGCGTCTCCCCGGCGGCCAGCCTGCCGGCTATCTCGCCGTCCGAGGGAAGGTCGTAGAGGCTCCGGATCTCTGCTAGCGCGACCATCGTTTCCTCCCAATTTTTATTCGCATTGCGTATGATATTTAGCATGGCATTACGCAATGGTCAACCAGACGTCATCCTGGACGAGCTGGACGTGGACATCATCCGCCACCTGCAAGAGGACGGCCGGCGCTCCTACCGGGAGATCGGGCGGGCGCTCGGGGTCTCCGAGGGGACGATCCGCTGGCGCGTCCGCAGGCTCGTCGACTCGCGGGCCCTCCGGATAGTCGCCATCGCCGACCCGTTCCGCATCGGGTATCGCGTTCTCGCCTTCGTGCTCATCGCCGTCGAGCCCGGCTGCCAGGCGGAGGCCATCGACGCCCTCGTCGAGCTTCCAGAGGTGACCTACGTGAGCGCCTGCACGGGCCGCTTCGACATCTACATCCAGGTCGTCTGCCGTGACCACGACCATCTCTTCGAGATCCTCTCCGAGCGCATCCCCGAGATGCGGGGCGTCACCCGGACCGAGACCTTCACCGAGCTCAAGTGGTACAAGATCTCCTACCGCTACCCGTCTGCCGACCCAGCTCCGGTCTCGCCCTTGCCAGAGAGGGCTGCCGGCGTACGCTCAGCCCGCGTCCGCTGAGCTCTCGAGCCGAGGGCGGCACCGACGGCGAGCTCCGCGTAGAGGTCGGCGATCTCTTCCGGGCCGAGGCGACCGCCGTCCCGGTACCACGCCGACACCTGGCTCGCCATCGTGGCGACGGCGTTGGCCGTGACGGCGACGTCTCGCACGGCCCCGTCCGTCGCCTCGTTCATGTCGTCGAGGATGCGCCGTAGCACTCCTTCGTACCGGTCGCGCATGGCCACGACCTCGCGCAGGTTGTCCGGCTCGAGGTCCCGTAGCTCGTCGGCGACCCGCGCCCGGTACCGCTCGACGATGCAGTACTTGGTGTGCGCCCCCACGAAAGCGCGAAGTCGCTCCTCTGGCTCGACGACGCCGGCCATCGCATCGAGCACGGCGGCGTGCATCTCGACCATGGTGTCGTAGGAGATCCTGAACAGGAGCTCCTGTTTGCTGGGGAAGTGGTTGTAGAGGCTTGCGGCCTTGATGCCGACTCCGGTGGCGATCTGGCGCATCGTCGTGGCGCTGTAGCCCTGCCGGTGGAAGAGCTCGGCGGCGACGGCGACGATGCGCTCGCGGGTCGTCACGGCGAGGGCGGCGGGCGACTTCCCGTCGAGCGCCGGCGTCTCGTCGCCCAACCTGCCCGTTTCTTTCGTCCTCGGCACCTTGACAGACTAACGAACGATAGTTAGTTTCGGAAGGCTCATTCTGGAGGCGCTCGCATTGGGGGGGCGCGGGAGGTGGATGTGATGGAGACGGAGTCGCAGGTTCCTCGTTCGGCGGCCGACGGCCGCCCGCTCACGCGAAGAGACTTCCTCGCTGGTTCCCTCGGCGCCGGGGGGTTGCTGGCGGCCGGGTCGCTCCTTCCGGCACACGGCTCGGGCAGGCGCTCGACGGCCGGGAGAGTGCGCCCGGCGGCGGCGAGCCTCTCCGAGAGCAAGCCGAAGAGGGGCGGAACGCTCATTGCCGGCCTCTCGGGCGGCACGAGCTCGGACACCGTCGATCCCCTCAACCCCCTGAACGAGACCGACTACGCCCGCGTCTACCAGCTCTACGACTCCCTCGTCGCCTTCAACCGGGATGCTCACCCGGTGCTCGCCCTCGCAGAGGAGATCACTCCGAACTCCGACGCCACCGTCTGGACGGTGCGGCTTCGCTCGGGCGTCGAGTTCCACAACGGCAAGCCGCTCACCGCCGACGACGTCATCTACACCTTCCAGCAGATCTTGAACCCGAAGGCCCCGGCCGCCGGAGCGAGCGCCATCAGCTTCGTCGACGCCAAGGGCCTGAAGAAGGTCGACACGCTCACCTTGAAGGTCCCCTGCACCCAGCCGTTCGCGACCTTCTCCGAGACGATGCCCCTCTACTACTACAGCATCATCCCGACCGACTTCGACCCGAAGAAGCCCGTGGGCACGGGCCCGTTCAAGTTCGAGTCCTTCACACCGGGCGTCGCCAGCAAGTTCACCCGGAACGACAACTACTGGATGACAGGGCTCCCGTACCTCGACGCCGTCGTCATCGACGACTACTCCGACGAGACGAGCCAGGTGAACGCCCTCCTTGCCGGAGACGTCGACGTCGTGAACCTCCTCTCCGCTCCCTCTATCGCGAGCGTCCGCTCCGGCGGAGCCGAGATAGTGATCTCCGACGGCGGCGGCTGGACGCCTTTCACCATGCGCGTGGACAAGGCACCCTTCAGCGACGTGCGGGTACGCCAGGCCTTCCGCCTCATCGTCAACCGCAAGGAGATGATGGACGTCGTCTTCCTCGGGAACGGCACGCTCGGAAACGACGTCTTCGGGATCTTCGACCCCGAGTACGACCACGCCCTTCCCCAACGGCACCAGGACCTCGACCAGGCGAAGCACCTCTTGAAGAAGGCGGGCCACGAGGGTCTCTCGATCCAGATCGTCACGGGCAACATCGCCCAGGGGATCGTCTCGGAGGCGGAGGTGTTCGCCGAGCAGGCGCGCGGGGCCGGCGTGACCGTCTCCCTCAAGCAGGTGACGTCGACGGACTTCTTCGGGCCCGACTACCTGAAGTGGGTCTTCGCCCAGGACTTCTGGGGCTACTACGGCTACCTTCCCCAGGTCGGCTTCGCCACCCTCCCCGCCTCGCCCTACAACGAGACGCACTGGGACGATCCCCACTACATCCACCTCTACGACGAGGCGCTCGCCACGGTGGACTCTGCCAAGCGCACCGAGATCGCCCACGAGATGCAGACGATCGACTACGACTCGGGCGGCTACATCATCCCCTTCTTCCCGCCCCTCATCGACGGTCACACGACCAAGGTGCAGGGCGTCCACCCGGCGAGAGTCGGCCGGCCCCTGTTCAACTACGACTTCAAGAACTTTTGGTTCAGCTGACGCCAGCGCTGGACCCTGCCGGTTGCCGCGAGGTCGCCCGCCTGCTCGAGCCACGGTCGGTGGCGATCGTCGGCGCGAGCGAGCGCAACCCTGCCGCTCTGAAGAACGCCCTCGGCTGGGGAGGTCGACTCGCTCTCGTGAACCCGGCCCGCGAGAGCGTGCTCGGGCATGCCTGCCACCCGTCGGTCGGAGCGCTCCCGGATCCCCCGGAGGCGGCTCTTCTTCTCGTCGGCCACGATCGCCTCGTGCCCGCTGCGAACGAGGCGATCGCGGCGGGCGTCGAGGCTCTCGTCGTTCCAGGGCTCGGGGCCGAGGCGGGAAGTGCGGGGCCTCCCCTTGCCGAGGAGCTCCGCGTCCTGGCCGATACTGCGGGCGTCGCCGTCCTCGGCCCGAACTGCATGGGTTACGCCTGCCCCGCCGGCTTGTCCCTCTGGCTGGGGACGCTCCCTCCGAGCCTCGAGGACGGGATGGTGTCCGTCGTCGCCCAGTCAGGATCGGTGGCGGAGGGCCTAGTCGCCACCGGGGGCCGGGTCGGCTTCCGCTTCGTCGTCTCCTCCGGGGGCGAGGTCAACCGGGACGCGGCGGACTACGTGTCGTTTCTCGCCGGAGATGCCCGGACGGGGGCCGTCGGGCTGTTCCTCGAGACGATCCGTCGCCCCGCCGCTTTCTCCTCCGCCCTCGTCGCCTGCGCCGCGGCGGGAAAGCCCGTCGTCTGCCTGAAGACCGGTCGTTCCGACGCCGCCACCCGGGTCGCCCTCGCCCACACCGGCGCCCTCGTCGGCTCTGCCCGTGCCACCTCCGCATTCCTCAGAGCCCATGGCGTGATCGAGGTCGACGACCTGCCCGACCTCGTCGAGACGCTCGAGATCCTCGGGCGCCGCCGGCGGCCGGCGGGACGGCGGCTCGGGGCGATCTCGGAGTCCGGCGGGGAGGCAGAGCTCCTCGCCGACCACGCCGAGGCGAGTGGCCTCGTCGTGGAGGATCTCGGCGGCGAGCTCGCAGAGGCGCTGCAAAGCGAGTTCCCGAACTACCTGAGTCCGCACAACCCTCTCGACGCCTGGGCGGTGGACGAGCCAGCGCGGGTTTTTCCTCGCTCGCTCGAGCTGCTGGCGGCATCGGGGCGTTTCGACGTCCTCGTCGCCCAGGTCGACCTGACGAGGTTCCGGAGCGACGAGGACCACCTCTGGTGCGAGGTGATCGTGCGCGGGTTGGTGGAGGCACTCGAGGGCCGCCATCTCTTCGGCGCCGTCGTCTCCTCGGAGGTGAACGACCCTCCCGAGAAGATCGCCCGTGTCGCCAGGGAGGCGGACCTCCCCCTTCTCCGGGGGATCGGGGC
>JASHRK010000154.1 GCA_030037405.1 Acidimicrobiales bacterium
CGTGTACCCCTGTCAACGCTTCAACCCCCGTCCTCACGGACGACGATGCATGACTCGGGGTCATCATGGGTCGCTACCCCTTCGACGTAGAGCGTTCTCATCTCCTTCTTCATGCCGGTTTATCCCGGCGCACCAGATCGGCTCGACCCCGTAGGACGCCTTGTGGGTGTCCACGTAGGTCACTATTTGTTCGGTGGGCGGTCGAGCGCCGCCGCGAAGAAAGCCGAGGTTGAATTCGCCATCTCGTTGGCCCGACGTAGCTCCTTGTTCTCCCGCCGCAGCTGGGCCATCTCGGCTCACTCGTCGCTGGTGAGCCCGGGGCGCTTGCCGACATCGATCTGCTTGCGATTGAACCAGTTGCGCACCGACTCTGAGTGCACGCCCAGCTTCTCGGCCACTTCGTTGAACCCGCCATCGGTGCGGTTCCGCTCCCTGGCCTTCCCCCCGTCAGCCGGACACGTGGTTATGCGGCCTGAAGCTGGTGGATGGCGAAGCGTAGCTCCCACTCGATGGGCGGCACGTTGCCCAGCGAGCTGTGCAGCCTGACGGTGTTGTAGTGGTTGATCCATGCGACGATCGCCCGGCGCGCCTCGGCACGCGTCGCGAAGCGGTAGCGATTGACGAGCTCACGCTTCAAGCTCGCCCAGAAGCTCTCGGTCACCGCGTTGTCCTGGCTCGATCCCACGCGTCCGACGGACTGGTTGATGTGGTGGCGCTCGCAGAAAGCCCGGAAGTCCTTCGACATGTACTGGCTGCCCCTGTCGTGATGGAAGGTCATGCCGGTGACGTCGCCACCGCGCACGGCGATCGCCATGTCCATGGCCGCGATGACGAGGTCGTCGGGCATGTGCGCGTCCATGGCGTAGCCGACGATCCGCCTCGAGCCGAGGTCGAGCACGTCGGCGATTCTGTGGAATCTGCCGTGTCAAGTCTTCTTGGGCCGGCGGGTCGGTCGCAGGCGGACGTTCGGAAGCTCCGTGACCGTGACCGCGGCGCCGATCGTCCGAGGCGCCGGCCCCGCCGGGCTCGGCACGTCGTGTAGCCGATCGACGAGCGCAGCGAGGGCAGTGTGACCGTCATCGACCGCCACACGCTCGTCGTCGGTGAGTGGCACGGTGACGAGCATGCGCTGGAGGTTCTCGACGCCTTCGAGAAGCTGGGCGCGGCTTGATGCCTTGGGAACGTAGAAGTCGCAACGAGCACATGCCATGCGATGCGGACACTGCTCGAAGAAGGAGTAGCTGCAGTAGCCATGGCCGAGGTCGTAGTGCTGCCAGGGCTGGCCGTTCCCGGCGCGTCCGGTGATGACGGCGTCACGGTCGACCAGCACTTCGATCGTCCGCAGGTTCCGGGCGAAGTATCCCGCGTCGTTGTAGGCCTTCGACAAGGTGGCTGGGCTGATCTTTGCGTAGTGCTGGGTGCTCGCCGGGCTGCGGTGACCGAGCCACGCTTGAAGCTCGAACAGCGTCATCGGCTCCTTCGCGTTGTAGAGCTGGCTGGCGATGGTGGAACGGGCTCGGTGGCTCGTGATCTTGCCGCGCACGTCGTTCGGTGGCACGCCGGCCTTCTGACACAGGGCAGGGATGATCGTCCGGTTGAGATAGCTGCGGGCGACCGGCTGGCCGCGGACACAGAAGAGGACGTCGACTTCCTCGGCGGATTTTCGATCGAGGGTCTTCGGCTGGGACGGTCGAAGGCGCTGCCACGCCTCGATCGCCTGGCCGAGGAGTGGATCGACGGGCTTGGTGAAGGCCGTGCCGGTCTTGTGCACGGGCACGGCCAGCAGGCAGATGACGTCCTGGGCGAGCACGTCGGATGCGTCCGGTCGGATCGGGTGTCCGTCGTGTTGCCAGCGGATGCAGCCGAGGCGGAGCCGGGTGATCTCGTCGGAGCGGAGCCCGGCGAAGAGCCAGGTGAGGGTCACCGCTCGGATCAGCTCCATCGGGTAGTACGTGTCGGCGGAGTTTCCTGGAAGGTCGACGGCCTCGAGGTTCAGTCCGGCCCAGAGCAGCTTCGCCCACAGATCGTCGGCGATCACTCGCGGGTCGGTAGTGATGAGCGCGCCGACGCTGCGGGGAACGGCGAGCGCGCGGGTCGGATCGAACCGGCGGGCGATCCACTCCCACTCCTGGCAGTCCCGGAAGAACGTCCTCGTCGCCATCAAGATGTGCGCCTTGGTGCGCGGTGAGATCGGCTTGCCTTCCCGCGCTCCGAGCCCGTCTCGTCGCTGCACGTAGTCCCCGACCGACATCCGGTCGACGGCGGCCACCCATGCGGCACAGGTGGCCCGCGTCCACTGGGACGGCTCGGTGATCTCGGGCTGGATTGCTGCGAGCCAGCGCCCGGCCTTCGCCATGATCGTGCGGACGATGGCCCGCACCTTCGGGGTGAGCGTCGAGGTCGCATGCCAGCGCTCGACCCAGGCGGTCCAGGTGGGGTCCGCTCCTTCGATGACCGGGACGGCGTTGTAGCCGGCGCGCACCGGCGCCTCGCAGTGGCCGAGGGCGGCAACGGCGCGCTGGAGGGCGTAGAGGACGGGAAGTTGGTAGTCGTTCGTTGCCGGATGTGCCCGCAGCCGGATGAAGGCCTCGGTGTCCAGGTCGCAAAGCAGCGGGCTTCGGTTCACGAGCAGTGCCTGGGCGACGACGCCCCGGAGCCGGTGGCGGGCCAGCCCGGGGATCCGGTAGCCCCAGGTGTCGAGGGTCGCTGCCACCTCGGTGATCGAGGCCTCGACGGCGTCTTCCCCAAAGACGAGCTTGGCGAGATGCAGGCGGTTGAACGTCCCGAGCTGCTCGAAGTGCTCGAAGCCGGCGAGCTGGTAGGCGAGGCCGACGACGAAGGGGCGGACCGTCGTCTCGGTGGGGAACGACTGGCCGGCGCAGAAGGCCTCGGCGCTCTGACCGAGGAGCCCGACCCACTCGTCGCTGCTCCAGGTCCACCATGGCCGCCCGTCCACCGCGCAGTGTTCGAGCACCAGCCCGACGGCATGGAGGGCGGCGCGACGGTAACGAACCTCGTCTCGGTGATGAAGGGTGGCCCGGGCGGTATCAAGCGGTTCGACGAGACGAGCGAGCACTCGCCACGACACAGCCGTGCGACGCGGGACGCCACGAGACCGGTTGCGGCGCAGGCCCTGGGGTCCGATGGTCCGAAGCGCTGCGCGCTCCTCGTCATTCAGCGTGTCGGTGCCGCTCAGGTCGATCGAGGTCCACCGCCTCCGGCGTGGCTCTTCGCCGGTGGAGACGGGAACGGTGACGGCGCTCACTGCCGGCCGGCCGTCGTGTCGTCGCCCGACAGGAGGCTGATGCGCCAGGCGTGGATCTCTGCCATCCCCCGGTTGAGCTTGTCGGAGAGCTCTCGACCCGACAGATGGATGTAGCGAAGCGTCGAGTCCGTGCTCGCATGCCCGGCGAAGGTTGCGATGGCGTGCAACTCCCAGCCCATTCGAGCGAGATCGGTCAGGCAGAGATGCCGGGTCGTGTGAGTGGAGAACTGCGGGACGCCAGCGGCGAGCGCGACTCGTCGCACCACTTTCGACCAGGTCCACAGGCTGAGCGGGTCGGCATGGTTGCGCCGGGACTCCGAGAGGAACAGCGGGCCACGGTTCGTGCTGATGGTGCCTCGGTGATCCAGGTAGGAAGCGAGCAGCACGCCCGTCGTCGCCGAGTAGGGCACCGCGCGTCCCCGTCGGGTCTTGGTCGTCTCGGCCCGGACTCGGATCATTCGGTGTCCGGGGTCCAAGTCGTCGGTGCGAAGGGAGCACAGTTCCTCGCGCCGCAACGCAGCGTCGTAGGCGAGGGCGAGCATGAGTCGGTTGCGGACCGGTTCGTCACGAAAGGCCGACAGCACGTCGAGCCACTGCTGGTCGGTCGGGATCCACGGCAGCTTGACGAGGCGCGGCACAAGCCCCCGCCCGCCAGCGAGGCTGTGGCGGGCGCCGTAGCGGCCGCGGCCGACCGGGTTCGAGTCACGGAGTCCTTCTTCGACCAAGAAGTCGTAGAAGAGGCGGACCGGGACGAGGCGCTGCTGGAGGGTGGCGTTGGCGAGCCCGGCACCCGAGTCGAGCGACAGCGTGTTCGCCCCGTGACGACCAGGGCGGTTCGTCAGCTCTCGAACGAAGGAGGCGACCTGGGCCCGGCCGGCGACGAGCGGGTCGACACCGTTTCGCTCGCAGTGCTCAAGGTACTCAGCAAGCCCACGCGCATAGGCGTCGATCGTCCGCGGTGCCCGACCGAGATTGCTCCAGATCCCGAGCCACTCGGCGGCTTGCTCGTGACGGCCGAAGACCGGCCACTTCTCCTCCAGTTCGATCACCAAGGCGTCGTCGACCTCTCAGCTCGTGGGTTGCGGAGGGGCCATTCAACCCCGCTGCTTGATTCCACGTAACTAATACATACGCCATGCCCGACCGGGTCGGCACATAGGTCAGGTCGGTCACCCAAAGCGCGTCCGGCCGGATCGCTTTGAAGTGCCGATTGACCAGGTCCGGGGCCCTAGTGGCGTCAGGATCTTG
>JASHRK010000155.1 GCA_030037405.1 Acidimicrobiales bacterium
CCTGCGCGAGCTCCTCCACGAGCATCTCGGGCTGCGCGTCTCCGTCGCCGTCGTTGCTCCCGGAGACGTCCCACGTAGCGAGGGGAAGGCGGTGCGAATCCTCGACCGCCGCCCCGGGCAGAGCTGAGGTCGGGCGGTAGGCTCTCAGCTCATCGCCTGCAGGTCTCCCGGCATGCGTCGGAGGAGGAGCGAGAAGAGGGGGCCATGACCGTCCAGATCGGCGACGTGCTGCGAGAACCGGCGGATGCGACTCATTCGACCTCGAAGCTCGCGAGCTACCTGCACCACCTCGCCGCCAAGGGACGCAGCATCGCCGGCTACGAGGAGCTCTGGCAGTGGTCCGTGGCAGACCAGCCCGCCTTCTGGGCGTCGATCTGGGACTACTTCGCCATCGAGGCCGAGACGCCCTACGAGACCGTCGTGTCCGGCGAGGGCTCCATACCCGACGCCAGGTGGTTCTCCGGAGCGCGCCTCAACTACGCCCACCACGCCCTCAGGCACTTCTGCGACGAGCGGCCCGCCGTCCTCGCCTACTCCCAGACCCGCCAGCCCTCCACCATCTCCGGCGCCGAGCTTCGAGAGCTCGTGGCACGGGCGCGCGCCGGTCTCCTGCGCCTCGGTGTCCGGGAGGGTGACCGGGTCGCCGCCTACCTGCCGAACATCCCCGAGACCCTCGTCGCCTTCCTCGCGACGGCCAGCATCGGCGCCATCTTCTCGAGCTGCGCTCCCGAGCTCGGCCCTAGGAGCGTGCTCGGCCGTTTCTCCCAGATCGAGCCGACCGTGCTGCTCGCAGTCGACGGCTACCGCTACGGCGAGCGAGAGATAGATCGCCGCCGGGCGCTCGACGAGGTGCGGAGCGGCCTCCCGAGCCTGCAGCACGTCGTTCACGTTCCCTACCTCGGGGGGCGGATCGACGACGCCCTCTCCTGGGACGAGCTTCTCGCCGAGGACGCCACCCTCGCCACGACCGCCGTCCCCTTCGACCACCCCCTCTACATCCTCTACTCCTCTGGGACGACCGGGCTGCCCAAGGCGATCGTGCACACGCACGGCGGCATCCTCGTCGAGCACCTGAAGAACGAGGGGCTGAGCTGGGACCTGGGTGAGGGTGACAGGATCCTCTGGTTCACCACGACCGCCTGGATGATGTGGAACGCCCTCGTCTCGGCCCTGCTCCTCGGCGCCTCCGTCGTCCAGGTGGACGGCAACCCCGTCCATCCGGACCTGCGCTGGCAGTGGCGTCTCGCCGAGGAGACGGGGGCGACCTACTTCGGGGTGAGCCCCGGCTACCTCATGGCCTGCAAGCGCGAAGGCGTCCGGCCGGCGCGGGAGTTCACGCTCGGCCTGCGCCAGCTCGGGTGCGCCGGGGCGCCGCTTCCTCTCGACGGCTTCGTCTACGCGAGCGAGGAGCTCGCTCCCGAATGCTTCCTCAACATTGGCAGCGGCGGCACCGACCTCTGCACCGGCATCGTCCAGGGCAACCCCCTCCTGCCCGTGTTCGCCGGCGAGATCGCCGGTCGCTGCCTCGGCGTCGCCGCCTACGCCTTCGACGCGGGCGGGCATCCAGTCGTCGACGAGCTGGGCGAGCTCGTGATCACGGCGCCGATGCCCTCGATGCCTCTCGGTCTCTGGAACGACCCCGGGAGGGCCCGCTACCGGGCCGCCTACTTCGAGCACTACCCCGGCATCTGGCGCCAGGGCGACTGGGTCCGCTTCAGCGCGAGGGGAAGCTCCGTCGTCACCGGGCGGTCGGACGCGACGCTCAACCGGGGCGGGGTCCGGCTCGGCACGGGAGAGTTCTACGCCGTGATCTCCTCCTTCGAGGAGGTGGCGGACTCCCTCGTCGTCCACCTGGAAGACGCCTCGGGCGGGCCGGGCGAGCTCCTCCTCTTCCTCGTCCCCGCCGGCGGGCGACAGAGCCTCGCCGGCGGGGTGAGCGACCGCATCGTGGCGGCCCTTCGCCAGGAGCTCTCACCCCGTCACGTGCCCGATACGATCGTCTCGATGCCGGCGGTGCCTTATACCCTCACCGGCAAGAAGCTCGAGGTCCCCGTAAAGCGCATCCTCCAGGGTGTGCAGCCGTCCGAGGTGGCGAGCGCGGACGCCCTCGCCGATCCGAGCGCCCTCGAGTGCTACGTCGCTTTCGCCGCCAAGAGGCGGCAAGCCGGTTGAGAAACGAGACGAAGTGCGTGCCGTAGGCATCACGCGTTTTGGCGGCCCGGAGGTCCTCGAGGTGGTGGAGCTCGAGGACGAGGCACCGGCGCCCGGGCAGGTCCGGGTCCAGGTGGCGGCTGCGACCGTCAACCCGACGGACACCGTCCTCCGCGCCGGCTGGCGGGCTGCCGCCTACGAGGGCGTGCCGCCTCCGTACGTCGCCGGGATGGAGCTCGCCGGGGAGGTCGAGACCGTTGGCCTAGGCGTCTCTTGGCAGGTGGGCGACCACGTGGTCGCCATCGCCGTCCCCCGCCCAGGTGTCCGCGGCGCCCAGGCAGAGCGCGTCGTCGTGCCCGCCGCCTCCCTCGCGCCCCTCCCGAAGGGGGCGTCCTTCGAAGAGGGCGCCACCCTCCCGATGAACGGCCTCACGGCCCGTCTCGCCCTCGACGCCGTCGCGCTCTCGCCGGGCGGCGTCCTCGCCGTCACCGGTGCCGCCGGGGCGGTCGGCGGCTACGTCATCGAGCTCGCCAAGCTGGAGGGACTTCGCGTCCTCGCCGACGCCTCGGAGAAGGACGCCGAGCTCGTGAGGCGCCTCGGAGCCGACGTCGTCGTGCCGAGAGGCGAGGGGGCAGCCACCGCCATGCGCGCAGCCTGCCCGGAGGGCGTCGACGCCGTGGTCGACGCCGCCCTCATGAACACGGCGATCCTGCCTGCGGTGCGGGACGGCGGCGCCCTCGTGGCCCTGAGGGGCTTCCAAGGCGAGAGCGAGCGCGACATAGCCGTCCACCTCGTTCTCGTCGCCGAGCACGCGACGAGCAGCAGAGCCCTCGAAGACCTGAGCAAGCTGGCCGGCAAGGGCAGGCTCACCCTGCGCGTCGCAAGGACCTTCCCCCCCGAGCAAGCCGCCGAGGCTCACCGCCTCCTCGAGGCGGGCGGGACGCGGGGACGCCTCGTCATCACCTTCTAAACCCCCGGGCCCCGGTCAGCGCTACGAAAGCTCGCCGACACGGCAGGCCCGCCACACGGCCCAGCCCGGTTCGGTCCCGGACTGCAATCGTGTGTTGTTGCAATCATGTGTCAGGGGTATGCTACGAGCGCCCGGACGAACCTCTCGCCCGGAGCCGAGGGGGGTTGCCGGGTGCGTTGCGCGCCAGCACTTGCTGGGCGCGCCATTCTCCAAGGAGGAAAGAGATGGGATTTCGCAAACGTGCGTTTCGCTTCGCCGTCGCACCTGCTGTTCTTGCAGTGGCTTTCGGGATGCTGGCAACGCTCAGCACCGGGCCCAGCTATGCGAGCCTTCGCCCGAGCACCGCGGCGTCTGCCAAGAGCAGCACGTCGTCCTGCGGGACCAACCCGGGGGTGAAGGCGAAAGGGACGCCGATCAATCTCGGGGCGATCGTCACCGACCAGCCGGGAACGAGCTTTACCGACATAAGCAACATGGCGGCGGCCTACTTCACCTGCGTCGACGACAACGGCGGGATAGACGGCCACCCGATCCACTACTTCATCAAGACTGAGCAGTCGGTCCCATCGCAGATAACGGCAGACGCCCACTACCTCGTCGACACCGACCACGTCATCGACATGGTCGGCAACACGAGCATCATCGAGTGCTCGGTCGACTACAAGTACTGGGAGAGCCTCGGCTTTCGAGTCATCGCATCGGGCATCGCTCCCCAGTGCTACTCGACGCCCAACTATGCGGACGTGAACATGGGTCCCCGCTACAGCTCCGACGGGGCCGCTCAGTACGCCATCTCCAAGGGCATCAAGGACATCGTCTTCGACCAGTCGAACGTCCCGGGCACCCAGTACAACGTCGGCGGGATCGTGGCCATCACGAAGCACGACGGCGTCAAGCTCACGCAGCTGACTGAGGACGTGCCCATCTCCGACCCCGACGAGGTCGCCCTGAAGGAGGTCGACGACGCCGGGCCGAACGGCGCCGTGATATTGAACTTCACCCCACCAGAGGCCCTTCTCATCCTCCAAGCCGCGCAGAAGCTCGGGCTCGAGGACCGGGTCAAGATGTGGGGATGCTCGACTCCTTGCAACACCGACTTCCTCTCGGAGTCTCTCGGGTCGAAGTGGAACGACAAGCTGTTCGTGAACGCCGAGCTGGCCCCGCCCGACTCGACTCACACGAAGACGATGGACCTCTACAAGGCCATCTACCACCAGTACGGGAAAGCCGTCTCGGGCGGCATCGGCAGCTTCAGCGAGATGGGCTTCACCGAGGCCGAGATCATGGTGCACGCCCTCGAGAAGGTGAAGGGCGCCTACACGGTGAAGAGCGTGAACGCCGCGGTAGAGAGCGTCCACAACTTCGTGACAGGCATGAACTGCCAGCGCTGGACCTACGGGGACTACTCGCTCCACATCGCCAACAACGAGGACTACACGGTGACCCCGGAGAACGGCAAGATGGTGCTCGCACAGGGCTGCACGCTCATCTCGCCGCTCGACCCGCAGATCGCCGCCTACCGCAAGGCCGCCGGCACCGCTCCTCTTGCGCCGGGGGAGTAGCGCCTAGCGAGAAACGAGCGACCGACATAGAAAGGTAGGTCGATGCCGAGCTGGGTCGAGTTCCAGCCCTTCATCGTCACCGGTTTGGCCCTTGGTGGCGTCTACGCCCTCTCGGGCGTGGGGATGATCGTGCTCTTCAGGGCGACCGGCGTGCTGAACGTGGCATTCGGTGCCGTCGGCGCCATGGGGGCCCTCCTCGCCTGGCAGGTGATCTACCAGTACAGGTGGTCGGACTGGCTCGGCTACCTCATCTGCATCGCCTTCGCGGCGGTCCTGACACTGGTCTACGGACTGGTGATGGGACCGCCGCTGGCGGGCAGGGACCCGCTCGTGAAGGCGGTGGCAACACTCGGCCTCGCCCTCATCCTCCTAGGCGTCATGGACCTCCTCTGGACCTCGAACGGGGGCGAGGCCCGCGCCATATCGCTCCCGACCGACAGCATCACCTTCAGCGTCGGCCAGATACTCATCAACTGGACGCAGGTCCTCGGGCTCGCTCTCGGGGTCGCCATCACCGTCGTCGTGGGCGCCTTCCTACGCTTCACCAAGCTCGGGACGGCTATGCGAGCGACGGCGAGCGACCGCGAGATCACAGCCACCCTGGGGGTCCCGGTCCGGCGCGTCGAGGCCTCCGCCTGGCTCGGCTGTGGCGTCCTCTCCGGCCTCGCCGGGCTGCTGCTCGCCGACCTCGTGGCACTGGACGCCACGACGCTCACCTTCCTCGTCATCTCCTCTCTGGCGGCCGCCCTCATCGCCAGGCTCCGGTCGATCACCGTGACCCTGCTCGCCGCCATCTTGGTCGGCCTCGTCGAGTCGGTCCTCGTCCCCATACAGTCCGTCTCCAACTACGCCGACATGACCCCCTTCGTGCTTGCCACCGTCGGGCTCGTCATCATCACGTTGCGCCGGCGCGAGATCTCGACCTCACGGAGCAGCTGAGCCATGCGGCTCAAAGGCCACGGGATGCTCCCGCGGATCGTCGTGATCGCGGCCTTGTACCTCTTCGCCCTCTTCGGTCTCCCCGCTCTCCTCAGCCTGTACTACATCGACTCCCTCACCCAGGCGGCGATCTTCTCGATAGTCGCCGTCGGGCTCGGCGTGCTCGTCGGGAGGGTCGGCCTCTACTCGCTCGGGCAGTACGCCGTGCTGGCGATAGGTGCCTGGGTGGCAGCTCGACTGCTCTTCGCCACCACTCTCCCCTACCCCGTCGTGCTGCTGGCGGCCGGGGTCGTCACGATGGTGATCGGGATGATCTTCGGGCTGCCCGCGCTGAGAGTCCGGGGGCTCTACCTCGCTCTCATCACCCTCATGATGGCGGGCGCCCTCACGGTCGTCATCACGACCACCAACTTCCCCAACGGCGGCAGCGGTTTCTGGGGCTACAACGGCTCCACGGTGCACCCGGCGGCGATCCGTCGGCCCGCCATCGCGGCAGGCGACCCGGCGTACTACCGCTACTCCTTGGTGGTGGCGGCCATCATGTTCATCCTCGTCTTCGTCCACGTGAGGACCAAGCCGGGCCGTGCCTGGGTGGCGATCCGCCAGAGCGAGTCGGCCGCCCTGGCAGCGGGGATCAACACGACTCTCTACAAGCTGTGGGCGTGGGCCCTCGCCTCTTTCGTGACGGGAGTGGCGGGCGGGGTGCTCGCAGGAAGCTCCCACTACCTCTACTCGATCGACTTCCCCGTCCAGGACTCGATCACGCTCCTCGCCGTCGTCCTCATGGGCGGCGCCTACAGCCTCTGGGGAGCCGTCGTGGCTGGCCTCTTGCTCCAGCTCCTGCCGGCGCTGTTCCAGGTCTGGGGAGTGTCGAACGACTGGATCACTATCCTGTTCGGCATAGGCGTCCTCAACGTGCTGATCACGGCACCCCGCGGGCTGGCAGACCAGGTGCCGAGAGACCTGGGGCGGCTCGTGCGCAAGCTGAGAGCCGTCGGCCAGCGTGCCCCGGCCCCGGAGGCAACCGCCCGGTGATGGAGGTCTCGGGCCTCACGGTCCGCTTCGGAGGCGTGCTCCCCCTCGACGATGTGAGCGTGACCTTCGAGTCGAGCACCTGCGGTCTCATCGGCCCCAACGGAGCCGGGAAGACAACCTTCTTCAACGTCCTTAGCGGGTTCGTCACCCCCGCCTCGGGCAGGGTGCGCGCCTTTGGCGAGGACCTTCTCGCCATGGCGCACTACCGGCGGGCGCGCTGGGGGCTGCGCCGCACCTTCCAGACCGAGCAGGCGATCGAGGAGCTGTCCGTCTACGACAACGTGGCGATGATCCACGAGCACTCGCGGCTCACTTCGTCCAAGCGGCGAGACGACGTCCTCGAGGCCATCTCCTTCGTGGGCATCCAAGCCTCGCCCTCCGACCGCGTGGGAACCCTCGGCGCCGGCGAGCGCCGGCTCGTCGAGATGGCCCGGTGCGTCGTCGGCTCTCCTCGCCTCGTGCTCCTCGACGAGCCGGCGGCGGGCTTGCCCGACGACGAGACCAACCATCTCGCGGCGGTCATCCGGAGGATCCCGCAGCACACCGGAGCGCTCGTGGTCCTCGTCGACCACGACATGGGCCTCGTCTCGGCGACCTGCGAGACGACCTCGGTCCTCGACTTCGGCCATCTCATCGCCTCGGGGCCGACTGCAGAGGTCCTCCAGGACGAGCGGGTCGTCAACGCCTACCTCGGGACGAAGGAGGTGGCATGAGCGAGCAAGGGGCGAGCCCCGAAGGACACGACATGAGCGAGCAGGCGGGGACCCCTTCCGGCATGCTCGTCCTGAAGGGCGTGAGCGTCTCACGGGGGGGCCGTCGCGTCGTCCACGACGTCTCGATCGAGGTCACCCCCGGCGAGGTCACGACCCTGCTCGGGCCGAACGGCGCCGGCAAGTCGAGCCTCGTCCTCGCAGTCGCCGGGGTGCTACGGGAGCGCACGGGCTCGGTGAAGCTCGACGGGCGGGAACTTGCAGGCTCCCGGCCGGAGGTGATCCGCCGGGCGGGCGTCGCCATCGTTCCAGAGGGCCGCCGGCTCCTTCCCGAGCTCACCGTCGAGGACAACATCCGCGTCGCCACCTACGCGTTGGGGCGGGAGGAGGCACGCAGGGGACGCGACAGCGCCCTTCAGATCTTCCCCGAGCTCGGCAAGCGACTTCGCGCCTCGGCCCGCTCCCTTTCGGGAGGCGAGCAGCAGATGCTCGTCCTCGCCCAGGCGCTCGTCTCGCGACCAAGGGTCCTCTTGATCGACGAGCTCTCGCTCGGCCTCGCACCGGTCATCGTCCAGCGCCTGATCCCGACTATCCGCACCGTCGCCGACTCTGGCGTGGGGGTCCTTCTCATAGAGCAGTTCGCCAACGTCGCCCTCAGCCTCGCCCGGCGCGCCTATGTCATGGAGGGAGGAAGGCTGCGTTACTCCGGGCTCGCGAGCGAGCTGGCAGCGAACCCTGAGCTGCTCCGTTCCGCCTACCTCCTCGCCGGGAGCACCGCCGCCGCCCCGACGCTTGCTGCAGCGGTGACTGTGCCGGGCGTGGAACCGGTCGGCTGAAGAGAGGAGAAACGGCCGTGAGAGCGACATGAGAGCGGCCGTCACCCTCGGGCCGAACCTGCTCTCGGTCGAGTCGGTCGAGGACCCGGCCCCGGGCGAGGAGGACGTGCTCGTAAGCCCGGAGCTCGTAGGGCTCTGCGGGTCGGATCTCCACTTCTTCTCGGGTCACCTCGGCATCACCCCCAAGGGCGCCTCGCTCTACCCCCGCGTGCAGGGACACGAGTTCTCCGGAGTCGTCGTGGCCGCGGGCGAGAAGGCGAAGGACCGAGTCGTCGCCGGCGAGCGCGTCGCCGTCTGGCCGCTCTCATCATGCGGGAAGTGCTATCCCTGCCGGGTCGGGCGACCGAACGTCTGCGACAACTTCGAGCTGATCGGCATCCACAGCAACGGTGCTCTCGCGGATCTCGTGCGCGTGCCGGCCCACCAGACCTTTCCTCTCGGTGACCTGCCCGCCAGGCTGGGGGCCTTCGTCGAGCCGATGGCCGTCAGCGTCCACGCTGTAAGACGCGCCCAGGTGGGTCGGGAGGACAAGGTGGTCGTGCTCGGGGGCGGCCCGATCGGCCAGGCCGCCGCCCTGGCGGCAAAAGCAAGGGGCGCGAGCGTGCTCGTCGCCGAGCCCGTCGAGTCGCGCCGGGCACTCGCCGAGGAGCTCGGCGCCGACCTCACCTGCGACGGGAGAGACGGCGGCGACGTCGCGGCTCTCGTGCGGGACTGGACCGATGGCGAGGGTGCTCCCGTCGTGATCGACGCCACCGGCTTCCCCGAGGTGATCCGCCTCGCCGTGGAGGTCGTCTCTTCGGCAGGCCGCCTCGTAGTCGTCGGTATCTCGGACCGGGAGGTCTCGCTTCCCATCGGGCCTTTCACCGCCAAGGAGTTCGACCTCCTCGGGTCGAGCTGCCACGACCGGGACGACTTCGGCGAGGCCGTTCGCCTCGTCTCGGGAGCCGGGTCGAGGCTCGACCCGCACCTCCGCACCGAGTTCCCCCTCGAGGAGACGGCGGAGGCTCTCGCCTTCTCGGCTGCTCATCCAGACGAGGCGATCAAGGTGATGGTGCGCGTCTCCGAGCGCTCGCGGGATCGAAGGAGATAGAGAAGACAAAGGAGAAAGAGGAGGAGCTGACATGACAGTGCAATCGGCCGATGCCGCATACCTCGCCACCGAGACGAGGGTCGACGAGATGCGCGACAAGTACGCCCTGCAGGAGGGCTACGTGGGCGCCTCGGAGGAGGTGTCGCCCTGGGTGCCCTTCATCGAGAACGTCTGGATCCGCCATCTCACCTTCGACGTGAGGAGCAGCTCGGCGTCCAACGTCCTCTGGGTCGGAGCCGGAGGGATGCTCGGCCGCCACCGCCACCGCGGCCCGGTGTCTGGCTACACCCTCGAGGGCAGCTGGCGGTACCTCGAGTACAACTGGGTCGCAGGGCCGGGCGACTTCGTGCGAGAGAGCCCTGGGCGCACGCACACCCTCGTCTCTGACGCCGGCATGAAGACCGTCTTCTGGTTGAACGGTCCCCTCGAGTTCCTCGACGAGGACAACCGGGTCATGGAGACAGTCGACGTCTTCTGGTTCATCGACCACTACGAGCGCTACTGCGTCGAGAAGGGCATCCCCATCAACAAGCGGCTCTACCTCTGAGACCGCCGAGCCCTCTGAGACCGCCGAGCCCTCCGAGGTCGCCGGGACGGAGACCGGCAGAGCACGTACCGGCGACGGCAGCCGAGCATCTCCTGCAGCTGCTCGGCTCGTACGGCGTCGAGCATCTCTTCTTGAACCCGGGGACCGACTCGGCCCCGGTGCAGGAGGCCGTGCTCGTCCTCCGGGATCTCGGCGTCTCTATCCCTAAGGTCGTCAGCTCGACCTTCGAGGCCGTCTCGCTTGCCGCCGCCCACGGCTACTTCGAGGTGACGGGCCGTCCCCAGTGCCTCTTCGTCCATGTGGACGCCGGCACCCAGAACCTCGGGGCGATGCTGCACGACGCCTTCAGGGACCTGGCCGGCGTCGTCGTCATCGCCGGACGGACGCCGTACGCGGAGGAGAAGGGAGCTCTCGGCGCCCGGTCGAACCCGATCCACTGGCAGCAGGACGTGGCCGACCAACTAGGCATCGTCCGCGGGTACGCCAAGTGGGCCTTCGAGGTGGTGAGCCCGAGCGTCCTTTCCCGGGCCGTCGGGCGTGCCTTGCAGCTGGCGATCAGCCCGCCCGCCGGGCCGTGCTATCTCACCATCTCTCGGGACGTGCTCATGGCTCCTCCCGACCTCGCCGCCGGGCGGGTAGGGCGCTTTCCCGTCCCCGCCAGACCAGCGCTGAGCAGGGAGGCGCTCACCTCGATCGCCGGCGAGCTCTCGCGCTCGGCTCGCCCCCTCCTCGTCACGTCACGGGCGGGGCAGAGCCCGGAGGGTTTCGCCACGGTGGCGGCCCTCGCAGAGCGGGCGGGCATCCTCGTGGCCGAGGGAGCAGAGAGCAGGTCGGTCAACATCTCCACGGACAACCCCTGGTGCCTGCGGGCCGCCGCCGACGTCCGGACCGCCTTGGAGCGCGCCGACCTCGTCCTCCTCGTCGAGTGCGACGTTCCCTGGGTACCGATGCAGAGCGAGCCCGCTGCCGGCGCCCGCGTCGTCCAGATCGACGCCGACCCCGCCAAGGCCACCATGCCGCTCTGGAGCTTTCCTGTCGACATGAGCTTCCAGGCCGACGGGGCCACCGCCCTTTGCCAGCTGCTCGACCTCGTCGACGGCGCCGAGAGCCTCGCCCCCGCCCTCGCCAGGGCGTGCGCCCGCAGGGTTGGACGGCGAGCTCGCTCCCCGGCGGCAGAGGGACGGTCCCCGCGCCCGCCAGCCGGACGCCCGCCGGCGGACGGGCGTCCGGCTGGGCACCACGAACCTCGGGCCGGCATCACGCCTGAGGAAGTCGTCTGCGCCCTCAACGCCGTGCTCGATCCCGACGATCTCGTCGTGGAGGAGGCCGTGACGAACCGAGGGGTGCTGCGGGAGCATCTCGACCGCACGCGCCCGGGGACCCTCTACGGGCCGGGTGCCCCGGGCCTCGGCTGGGCCCTCGGGGGGGCGCTCGGCCTCAAACTGGCGGCGCCGCGCCGTCGCGTGGTCACGGTGTGCGGGGATGGGAGCTTCCTCTTCGCCGTCCCCACGTCGGCTCTCACGATGGCTGCAGAGCTCGAAGCGCCGTTTCTCGTCGTCGTGCTCGACAACGGCGGCTACCGGGCGAGCCGGCTGCCGGTCTTCGAGCTCTTCCCCGAGGGCAGGTCGGCCTCGGCCGGAGAAGCCGTCGGTACGACCTTCGCCCGCCCGCCTGACTACGTCGCCCTGGCACGGGCCTGCCATGCGCACGGGGAGCGGGTCGAGACGGCCGGCGAGCTCCCCGGAGCCTTCGAGCGGGCCCTGTCTGCGCTCGAG
>JASHRK010000156.1 GCA_030037405.1 Acidimicrobiales bacterium
CCGAACCACTGCTCTCGCCACGGGAACAGGTACCGGTCGGTCACGGCGTTGAGGGTCCGTCGCGCCTCTCTGAAGTGGTCTGCCATGTGGCTCACGACAGCGAGCGGGGCAGTGACCGGCGTCCCGACTGCCTTTGCCGAGGACACCGCCGCCCGGTACCAGCGGGCGCCGAGCAGCTCGAGGAGCGGCTGCGCACCGAGATCGAGGGCTCTGTCCCGCCGGACGCCGGAGAGACGCAGGAGACGGTCGGTGGCCGCCCCGTTGCTCAGCACCGGCGGCGCGTCGGGAAAGACGCCGAGAAGAAACAGGGCGACGTCGCCAAGCCGCCGGTAGATCCCGGGACGTTCGCTCGCCTCCACGACCTCGAGCAGCTCGGCGAGACGTGCCGGGTCGAGCTCGCTGTAGCGGCGCCGGCGCCACCCTCTGGCCGTGCGGGTCCAGGTGACGCCGCTCGCCACCCGCGTGTAGGAGGCGAGCAGCTCGACGAGGAAGTAGCGGCGCTCCTGCTCGGACAAGAGCACCCTCAGCTCCGCTACGTCGAACACTGGGATGCGTGTCCTGGGAGCCCATCGCTCCTCGACGAAGGTTGCCTTCTCAAGCATGGCGGCGGTGCGGTGGACGGCTGTGGCGAAGGCAAGGAAGGGAGAGACGCCGACGGACACTCCACCCCCGTGTCCCGCCCGCGGGAAGGACCCGCCGGTGCTGTGGCGACCGGTGGTATCGACGGGGCTGGCGGGGCCGGCGGGGCTGGCGGGGCTGGCGGGATCGGTGCCCTGAGGGCCGAACATCAACGTCTCGAGCGCCGGCGACTCCAGCGCCTGGAGGAGCGGAACGTCGCCGGCAACCGATCGCAGCAGCTCTCGGTCGGCGTCGCTCAGGTGCTGGCGGTAAAGAAACTCGACGTCGAACATGCCGGACTTCAAGCGTACGTGTGGCCTCTGGCGGGCGCCGGCTGACCGTACGTTATTTGTCCCACTTCGCAGTGACAGAGAAATTAGTGAAAGAGAAATCAGCTGGTTTGCTGTTTGTCGACACGATCTCAACCCCGTACTCTATTGCGTCAAGTACCGAGCTGGAGCGGATCCAATGCTGCGACATGATGTATCGGTAAAAGCTCAGGATGTTCAACGTGCCAGAGGTAAAGTTCTTCGTTGCCACGAAAGCGATGTAGCTGTTTCCACTGGCCCATAAGTCGTAGGTCCGTTTTCCGATCGTCACGGCACCGCGAAAGTCTGGGCCCGGAACTTGGTGGAAGTTCTCTGTCCAGATCATGACCTCAGTTGAGCTGCTGGTGGCTTCTCCGTTGATCCACATGTCGTAGGCATCCTCGTAGATGCCGACATGGGGATCCGTCTCTGCGAACGTGCTCGTGATCTTGCTGAACGATCGGATGGGTACCGAGTGAAAGTTCGCCTGGATGTCCGGGTACGTCTTGACGGCACCATTCCCAGAGTCGTTGTTCGCCGTAGCTATGACATGCCAGTCATCGCTGCTACATGCGTAAAGCGTCTGCTTGACGTCGTAGCCGGAGGCATTCCACATGTTGTTGTAGATGTAATACCTCCCGAACGTGCGCCCACCGAAGGCTTTCGAAGTGACGAAGGGGTGTTTGCATCCCGTCGCGGCGGTGGCAGCGGTGGCTGGCGCCGCCAGCTGCAATCCCCATGCACTTATCACGAGGACCGCGGAGAGCGCGAGCAGGCGTCTCCCCCCAGACGGGACGGATGGCCTGCGGGCTATCGTTGGCCGGTGCCGGAGCACTTGCAGTGTCGTGCAGTTCATGACCCGTGTACCTACCCAAGACACAGTGGGGAGATGCTGACGACAATCTCCTGCCGGACGGCGTCACCTTAGCCGCGGACTTGGGAGGTAGCGGGGACCGTCAGGCCGCGAGCGGGAGGCCGGTCGCGGCGGATCGGGGTTTCGATCACACCCGTCCAAGTGAAAGGGGTTAGAGATGGCCGAAGTCGTGCTGTTCCATCACGTCAGGGGACTCACCGATGGGGTGCGCGCCTTTGCCGACGAGCTGAGCTCCGGTGGGCACATAGTGCACACGCCGGATCTGTTCGAGGGCGAGCGACCGGCGAGCATCGACGAGGGCATCGCCCTCGCGCAGGCAATCGGGGATGACGCACTGAGCGAGCGCGCGGACCGGGCTGTCGCGGGTCTTCGGGATGGCGTCGTCTACGGAGGTGTCTCCCTCGGTGTCGCGACGGCGCAACGCCTCGCCCAGACGAGACCCGGAGCGCGGGGAGCGCTGCTCTACGAGGCGTGCCTTCCGATAAGCGGCGAGTGGGCCATCGGACCGTGGCCGGAGGGCGTCGCGGTGCAGATCCATGGCATGGACAAGGACCCGTTCTTCGCACTGGAGGGTGACATCGACGCTGCTCGCGAGCTGGTAGGGACCGTCGGAGCCGAGCTGGCCGAACTCTTCGTCTACCCGGGCGACAGTCATCTGTTCACCGACAGCTCCCTTCCCTCCTACGACGCCGGAGCGACCGCCCTCGTCCTGCGACGATCACGGGAGCTCCTCGACCGCCTCGGCTAGCGGTTCGGTTGTACCCTTGCCCAGGTACGCATCCGACGACCGAGCGGATCCTGCAGGAGTGAGAGACATGTCATCGTCCACCGCCTCCGCCGTTACCCCTACCGACGAGCTCTCCCGCCGTCATCCCGTCCCGCCCGGGGACTTCACTTTCGAGCCGAGCCAGCGCCACGTGCGCGGAGTGATAGGCGGCATCGACCTCGTGGACAGCTACGCACCGGTGCTCGTGTGGGAACCGGGTCAGGCGGTGCCCGGGTACGTCTTCCCGCGCACCGACATCCGTGCCGACCTGCTAACTCCAGCCCAAGGGGCGCCGTCGCACGGACGCCATCCGAGGACCAGCCGGTGGTACGACGTGGAGGCAAACGGCAACCGCTATCCGAGCCTCGTGTTCCAGTACGAGGTTGCCGGCCTAGAGGACTTCCTCGCCGTCGACTGGTTCCGCCGGGAGGAGCCCGGCGTCGAGCACTGGTACGAGGAGGACGAGGAGATCTTCCGCCACCCGCGTGACCCGTACAAGCGTGTCGATCCCATTCGCAGCTCACGCCACGTGGAGGTCTACGTAGACGGAGTCAAGATCGCCGACACGCACCGGCCTGTGCTCTTGTTCGAGACGCGCCTACCCATCCGCTACTACGTCCCTCCCGAGGACGTGGACTTCACCCACCTCGAGGAGACCGACCTCGTCAGCACCTGCCCGTACAAGGGAAACGCCCGTTACTGGTCAGTCAAGACCGGCGAGAGGGTGCGCGAGAACATCGTCTGGTCCTACCCGTCGCCGATCACCGCCGCGACGCCGATCAAAGATCATCTCGCCCTCTACAACGAGGTCGTGGACATCGTCGTCGACGGCGTTCCCCTTGCCCGCCCGGAGAGCGAGTTCAGCGCCACCCTGGCGGCGCGCAAGGCCTAGCTTCCCGAGGTCCCTCGAGCCGCTCGAGCCACCACGGCCGGGTCCCCCGTGGGTGGGACGCCGGTCGTGTCGGGCGTATCGTTGGCGAGGCGCTCGTTGAAGTGCGTCTTCGGCCGCTCGAGCACGATCCCGTCCACCGTGATGTCGACGACCTCGTTATAGAAGGCGATGCGATCCTTGATCAGGCCGACGGCGTCAATGGGGTCTCGGTACGACCACACGACGTTCTTCCCCAGGGGAGCGTCGCTGACGCTCCAGTAGCTCGCAATCCCCTTGTAGGGACAGCGCGTGAGGAGATCGGTCTCCTCGAGGTGGGTGAAGTCCACGTCCTCGGGAGGGACGTAGTAGCGGACCGGCAGCCAGGTCTCGAACAAGAGCACAGGCCGGTGCGTGTCGGCGAGCTTGCGGCCGTCGAGGGAGACCTCGACATGGCGGCGCGAGGCAATGGCGTCGACGCGCTTGTGCGGGTCGCGAGGATGGACCCACACCTCTTCCTCCTCCTCGTACCAGTGCTCGACGCCAGGCTCCTTGCGCCCGAACCAATCGAGGCCCACGTAACCGGCCAAAGGTCCCTCGTCGTAACGCCAGGCCAACCGTTCCAGGCTGTGACCGTCGACCTCGACGTCGTACCAACGCGACGCAAGGAGACGCCGCCGTGTCGACGGTTCGGCGGCCGGGACGAAGAGATCCGTGCGGACGTCCTCCGCCGGGAACACGTACGTCCCTACGGGGGTGCCGCTCTCCCAGAGAAGCAGCGCCCGCTTGCTGTCGACGACGAACGTGCTCCCGACCTTGGCGCGGACCCAGCGCTCGGTCGGCTCGAAGGTGACCCCGTCGGGGCGGTCTCCGTACGCGCTTCCACGCCTGTAGACGCGCACGCCACGTTCCCCCTTGAAGACTTCCACTTCCCCCATGGGGCTCCACCCCTCTCAAAGTGATGGGACGCATCCTCTTCCGGTAGAAGCGTACCGGCGCGAGACGGCGAGGAGACCTTGTGAGCCGGACCGAAGCAAGCCTCCGAGCCGGGCGTCGTTCCGCCTCGGTCCGCCTCGGTCCGGCACGCGCTCGAAGAGCCTCCGGCTTGGTGATTGGATGTAGGCATGACGGGCGAGATTGACGACGGGCGCGTCGTGAGCGCGACTCGTGAGATCGCGGCTGGTGCCGAGCGCATCTTCGAGCTGATTGCGGACCCGGCTGAGCAGCCCCGCTGGGACGCCAACGACAACCTGGCGACGGCTGCCGGTGGGCAGCGCGTTCGGTCTGTCGGCGACGTTTTCCTGATGACGATCACCACGGGCGGGGTCCGGGAGAACCATGTGGTCGAGTTCGAGGAGGGACGGCGGATCGCTTGGAGACCGGCAGAGCCGGGCAACGAACCTCCAGGGCACCTCTGGGCGTGGACACTCGAGCCGATCGAGTCGTCCCGGACGCGGGTCACTCATACCTATGACTGGACTCAGCTGACCGACGAGGGGCGTTTCGGTCGTGCACGGGCGACCACGGTCGACAAGCTCCGGGCCTCGCTCGACCGGCTCGCCGCCATCGCCGAGCGCGACTGAACTCGACCAGGCCGACCGTCTGGTCAGCATCCCGTGGACGACCTTCACGGGTCAGATCGGGCCGCGCCCCCCGCCTCCGCTTCATCGCGTCATGACCAGGCAGGCGACCGCAGTTCCCTTCCGGTCGACAGCCGTGGCGAGGTCTAACTGAAAGCCATGTGCCCGCCCAGCCTCGGTCAGGCCTTCCAGCTGGTCGGCCGCTACGAGGAGACTCGCACGTCCGCCTGGCCGAAGGACCCTCGCCATCTCGCCGATGGAGGCCGACACGTCATGCTTGGCCGAGCGGTGGTAGGGCGGTTCCGTCGCCACGGCGTCGACCGAGCGGGGTCGGAGAGGGAGGGCCGTCGCGTCCGCCACGAGGTGCTGTGCTCCGAAGGCGGCAAGGCCGAATCGCAGCGAGGGGTCCGAGTCCAGGCTGACGGTCGACCAGCCGGCCCGGACAGCCTCGAGCACGACGCCGCCGGCGCCGGCGTAGGGATCGAGGAGGACTCCCCGGTTCGGTGCGTGCACCAGGTTGACGAGAAGGCGGGCATCGACCACGGGCAGGGCACGGTGCTCGAGGACACGACCCCCGCCCCTGTAGCCGACCACGGGGCGCACCATCCCGTCGCCGCACTGGAGAAGGAAGGTCCGTCGATCCGGGGCGTCCTCGCGCAGCAGGGGATCCGGCTCGGAATAGACCGAGCGCAGAGCGACGGCGCGCCGGCGCCAACGGGTCAGGCGGACTGGCCTCTCAGGGTGCTCGTCTCCCGGAGACTCGACGATGTCGACAGCCTCGGAGTAGCCGAGGCGACACAGGCGGGCGGCCGCGGTGGCCTTGTGCTCGGCCGGGAGGGACACCCAGGCGACCCCTCGCGTCTCTGCCAGGGGACCGCCGTTGGCCGGCTGCGCGTCCAAGTCCCGCAGCAGAGCGACGACCTCGGCGACGGCAAGCTCCCTCGCCTTGAGCCGTGCCGCCCGCAGATGAAGCACGAGCGTCTCGGGCTCATCGGGCGTCATCGGAGACGTTCGGACTGGTCCACCTCCTTCGCCGGATAGGCGGTAACAAAGGGGTAACAGCGTTGCCGGCTTGTTACTTGTCGTGTCGTACAACATCCTTGCCGGGAGCGTCCAGCAGGCAGGAGGAGAAACGGCGACGTGGTCGAGGACCCATCCGACGCTCGTTCGGGTCTCGTGAGGCGGACCTGTCGCGAGCTACGGCGGGCTGGCACCGCCGGTGTCGCCCTCATCGGTCTTGTCCTCGGGGCGGCTGCCTGCGCGAGCGGGTCGGCCTCGCCGGACATCGCGAGCCTCGGCTCGACGACGACGACGACTCAGCCTGCCGTCGGTGGGGCCGCGTCAGGGTTGATGACCCCACAGAGAAAGTACGAGGACGTTCTCGACTACGCGTTGTGTATGCGCTCCCACGGCTTTCCGGGCTTCCCCGAACCGGAAGCGCCAGGCAGCGGTTCGGGTCGCGGCCTCGTGTCCGGTCCGAACTACGACACGAGCTCTCCCCGGTACAAGTCGGCCGACAATGCCTGCAAGCATCTGCTCCCTTACGGCGGCGGCAACCCGACTCCCGCCGAGATCACCGCCCTCACCACGCAAGCTCTGAAGTTTGCCCGGTGCATGCGTGCGCACGGAGTGCCGAACTTCCCGGACCCCACGGTGAGCCAAAACGGCAGCGTCACGTTCACCGGGTTGGGAAGCCAATCAGTACCGAAGTCCCAAGTCGTAGCCGCCCGGAACGCGTGCGCCTCCTACCAGCCCTAGCGCGCCGTTGCCTGTCTGCGCAGCGAAAGCCTCCAGCTAGTACAGGGTTCATCCAGGCGGCGCGCGGCCCACTCGACCCGGAGGTCAGGACGCAACCGGTGACGCCGGGACCCTCCGGATGTCGGCCGCCCGCAGTGGGCGAGGTTGTTGCCCTAGAGGGGCCACTTCCTCAACCACTTCTGTCCGGCCGGGCTCTGGCTCGGATCGTCCCAGGTCCGGGCCCTGATCGGCTCGTTATCATCGCCGTATGTCGACTCCGACTCCATCGACACCATCGGGAGGTGACGCGGCAGTGCGGCTCCAGGAACCGCAGGCGGTCCTCACCCCACTCACGGCATCAGCGCTCTTCCTCGTCGTGACCATCGATGACAGCGGCGAAGAAGCCGTGCGTGAGCTCCTTGCCGACGTCGCGGGGTTGCAGCGCACCGTGGGGTTCCGCGTGCCCGCGGCCGGTCTCGCGCTCGTGACGGGGATCGGGTCGAACGCCTGGGACCGGCTCTTCGCCGGCCCACGTCCAGCCGAACTACATCCCTTCCGGGAACTGCACGGGGATCGCCACCATGCCCCTTCGACGCCGGGGGACCTGCTCTTCCACATCCGGGCCGCCCGGCACGATCTCTGTTTCGAACTCGCTTCGCTCATCATGGATCGACTCGATGGTGCGGTGACCGTCGTCGACGAGGTGCACGGGTTCAAGTACTTCGACGACCGCGATCTGCTCGGTTTCGTCGACGGGACCGAGAACCCCACCGGCACGGCTGCAAGTGCGGCCGTCACCGTCCCCTCCGAGGACGATCCCGACTTCGCCGGTTCGAGCTACGTCATCGTCCAGAAGTACCTCCACGACCTCACGACCTGGAACGCCCTGAGCGTCGAGGAACAGGAGCGAGCGATCGGCCGCCGGAAGCTCTCGAACGTCGAGCTGTCCGACGAAACGAAGCCCACGAACTCCCACGTCGCGCTGAACACCATCGTTGCTCCGAACGGGACGCAGCGGCAGATTCTGCGTGACAACATGGCCTTCGGCGCCATCGGCGCGCGCGAGTTCGGGACCTACTTCATCGGTTACGCGTCGGCACCTGCGGTCACTGAGCAGATGCTGCACAACATGTTCATCGGCAACCCACCCGGGAACCACGATCGCATCCTCGACTTCTCCACAGCTGTGACGGGAACGCTCTTCTTCGTCCCCACCGCCGACTTCCTCGACAACCTGCCGCCCGCGCCAGGGAGCGCTGCAACCGTCGCATAGCCCGCGCCATCACAGACGAGGGCGACCACTCCGGCTCCGAGCTGCGACGGGTCGCTCGCGATCGGGTCGCGGCGTGACGAAGACGAACTCCTCGGGGAGGGTGCCCCCGGCGATCTGGTCCGCAACATCGACGAGTGCACCGCGAAACTCGGCAAAGCGTCGGGGCCCGAGCAGCTCGGCGATCACTGCCTCGGCCTCCCCGGCAGCTTCATGGATGACTTCTTCGAGCTG
>JASHRK010000157.1 GCA_030037405.1 Acidimicrobiales bacterium
GCTCGACCTCGTAGCCCTCCAGGGCAAGGAGCTCGGCGACGCCAGGCGCTGCGAAGTAGCCCTCGCCGTCGTAGACGACGACGCGCTCGCCCCGAGGACGTGCGCCTTCGACCATGACGTCCTCGGGCGTGAGCACGAAGTCGGGACAGTCCCCCGCTCCCGCTCCCGCGATGGGAGCGTGGGTGAAGGCGGTGAGGCCGTCGCGTCGCCAGCTCGCTCCCGTCGCCACGACCACGAGCTCGGCTCCGTAGGTGCGCACGGAGGAGGCGTCGAGGTCGGCGCCACAGATGACCTCCACGTTGGGCAGGTTCTGGAGCTGGATCACCCTCCAGTTCACGACCCTCCCCCACTCCCCGAGGCCGGGAAGGCGTGAGATCCATCGCATCGAGCCGCCCGGCTCGCTCGCCGCCTCGAGGAGGTGGACGCGGCGCATCTGCCGCTTGGCAAGGGTGATGGCGCACTCCATCCCCGACGGTCCGGCGCCGACGACGAGCACGTCGAGGTCTGCGTTCGTCGCTCGGGTGAAGCGCTCGGGATGCCAGCCGCGCCGGTGCTCCTCGCCCGCCGTGGCGTTCTGCGTGCAGCCGATGTGGTGCCCGTGCTCGGACTTCATGATGCAGACGTTGCAGCCGATGCACTCCCGTATCTCGCCGTAGGCGCCCCGAGAGACCTTGTCGGGAAGGAACGGGTCGGCGATGGAGGGGCGGGCGGCCCCGATCAGGTCGAGCGTGCCCGCCCGCACGGTGTCAGCCATGAGGTCGGGGCTCGTGTAGCGCCCGACGCCCACGATCGGCTTGCCCGTGGCGTCGCGGACCGCCTTCGTCCACTCGAGCTGGTAGCCCTCCCGGAAGAAACGAGAGGGCCCCGAGTCCTTCGACCACTCGCTTATCGAGCCGACCGTCACGTCCCAGAGGTCGACAAGGGAGTCGGCCGCCTCGACGAGAGCGAGCCCTTCGTCGAGCTCGACGCCGGCCGGGCCGAGGGCGTCGACGGCGATCCTGCTCGCGAGCGCGCAATCGTCTCCCACGGCCGATCGCACCGCCTCGAGGAGCTCGAGCCAGAAGCGAGCCCGCCGCTCGAAGCTGCCCCCGTAGACGTCGTCGCGTTGGTTGTAGAAGGGCGACAGGAACTGCATCGGGAGGTAGGAGTGCCCCCCGTAGACATAGACGATGTCGTAGCCGGCGTCCCTCGCCTTGAGCGCCGCTCGCACCCAGTCACGCTGGACCCGGGAGATGTCTGCGATCTCCATCGCCTTCGGCACGACGTTCGGCAAGAGGTCGCTCGCCAGCTGAGACGGCGCCACCTGGGCGGTCCGTGACTCCCCGCAATACCCGTGGGCGCCCGCATGGTGAAGCTCGATCCCCGCGAGAGCCCCGAAGGAGTGGGCGCTCTCCGCCATGAGGGCGAGGTTGCGCTCGTCCGTCTCGTCCCAGAGCCTGGCCGACGCCCAGGGGGACTCGTCGGAGTCCTGGCTGACGGGGGCGTACTCGGTGCAGACGGCGGCCCAGCCGCCCTCGGCCTTCACAGCGCGGTGGGCTGCCTGCGAGAACGGTTTTACGTCGCCGAAGCCCGAGCAGTGCGGCACCTGGAAGAAACGATTGCGCAGCTGTTTCGGACCGATGCGGACCGGCTCGAAAAGGATGTCGTGGCGGGGGTCGCGGCGCGAGCGCTGCGTCACGCAGGTCTCCTCGGCGCGAGCCGTGCGCCATTGCCCCGCGCCGTGCCCCTGCCCTGCGCCATGTCGCCCCTTCCACGGCGGGCGGCCACCGGCTCGACCGTCACCTCGATCCCGTGCACCGAGGTGCTCTCTGCCATGTCCGCCTTGCACCCGGGGTTCAGGAGGTTGACGTTGGCGCCAGACTCCTCGAGCTTGGGCCATCTGCCTTTCGGCAGGACGGCGACTCCGCGGGGCACGTCCTCGCTCGCGGCGACAGGGACCTCCAGCTCGCCCACCTCGCTGCGCACGACGGCAACGTCTCCCGGGGCGAGGCCGAGGCGGCCGGCGTCCTCCGGGTTGAGGAAGACGGACTGGCGACCGAGGTGGCGGCGGACGAGAGGGTCGTTGCCATAGCTGTCGTTGAGGGTCCACGCCGTCGCGGGCGAGAGGAGCCGGAGCCGGCCCTGGGCCGGGCGGGGATCCGCCACGGGAAGGGGCACGCGGGGAAAGCCGTCCCGCTCGGCCGCGTCCGAGGCGATCTCGATCCTCCCGCTCTCGGTCGGGAAGCTGAGCTCGGGAAACTGCAGGCGAGGCTCGGGCGCCGGCCACAGCGTGCCGGCGGCAGCCAGCTCTTCGAAGCCGAGGCCGGTGCCGGACTGCTGGAGGAGCCGCGCCAGGATCTCGCCGTCTTCCTCGTAGAGCTCGGGCTCTTCGTAACCCATCTCACGGGCGAGCCGCCGGAAGATCTCGGAGTTCGGGAGCGACTCGCCAAGAGGAGCCACGGCGTGCACCTGAGCTCCGAGCGACTGGTGGAAGTAGGAGACCACCAAGTCGTCGTGCTCGAGGAAGCCCGCCGCCGGCAAGACGACGTCGGCGTAGTCGACCGTGTCCGTCGGGAAGAGGTCGACGGCGACGGTGAAGAGGTCCTCTCGGGAGAGGGCGCTCTTCAGGCGTCCCTGCTCGGGGTTCGAGGCGGCGATGTTGATGTTCCAGCAGAAGAGCGCCCTCGACCGCTCCGTGTCCTCGAGGACGGCCGCCAGGTCCATCTGGCTGACGAGGGGTCGCTCGGCTCTCGCCAGGTGGCTTCCCGCGAGGTAGTCCTCGTCGAGGTTCCGCGTCTCGATCCCGTTCAGGTAGAGGAACCCGCCCCCAGGACGCCCGATCGCCCCGGTGAGAGCGGGAAGAAGGCTCACGGCACGAACGACGTTGCCGCCCATCGGCTGGCGCTGCAGCCCCTGGCCGATCCAGAGCAGGGAAGGCCCGCCCGCCCAGAGAGAGGCCGCCTGCTCGACGAGCGTGGGTGGGACTTCGGTGATCGGCTCTGCCCGTTGCGGCGACCACTCCTCGACGATGGGCTCGACCTCCTCGAAGCCCAGGCAGTGGTCGGCGAGGAACCCACGGTCGATGAGACCGTCCCGCCGGAGGACGTGCATGAGGGCGTAGGCGAGAACGGCGTCGCTCCCCGGGGCGAGTTGCAGGTGGAGGTCGGCAGCTCGCGCCGTCTCGGTCCTGAGCGGGTCCACGACGACGACAGGGCAGGGTGCCTCCTCCAGCCAGTGCTCCTGCTGGTGGGGGGCGCTCGCGGAGGGATTGGCCCCCCAGACGAAGATCGAGGCGGCGTCGCGGGCGCTTCGGGGGTCGAAACCGTCGGTCGAGGTGCCGTAAACGTACTGCAGGGCGGCATGGCCTGCCTTGTTGCAGACGGTGTCCGGGTCCACCTCCGTCGCGCCCAGGCGATTGAAGAAACGCAGCGGGAAGTGATAACCGATCATCCCGAACGTGCCCGTGTAGTGGGTGCTCAGGATGGCTTCCGAGCCCCTCGTCGCGACTATCTCGCCGAGCCTGGCGGCTATCTCCCCTATCGCCGAGTCCCAGCTCGTCTTCTCGAACTCGCCTGCTCCCTTCCGTCCCGATCGCCTGAGAGGCGAGGTGAGGCGGGCGCTCGCGTCGAGCAGCACCCCGTTGTAGGCCGTGGCGCACTTGCGGCACAGCTTGCCCCGGCTGACCGGGTCCCGAGGGTCTCCCCGAACAAGAGGTGGGCGATCTGCGCGTAGCAGGACCGAGATGCCGCAGGCGTCGTAGCAGTCTCGCGGGCAGGTCGTGTGCACCTCGTTCGGCCCGAGGGTTACGGCAGTGGCCACCGCGAGAACAGTAACCCGCCATAGCCCGCAAACTCGCCGGCCTGTCGTAGGGGGCCGCGTGGGCGACCCGCTAGGAGTCGAGGTACGGCATCGGCGACCCGCTAGCCGTCGAGGTGGAGGGGAAGCTCGAAGGAGGGGAAGAGCCGCTCGGGATCCAAGGGTGCGAGGAACAGGGACATGCTGGCGATCAGACCGCCCGATATCTCGAGCACCTGTATCGCCCATGGAGCGTGCCCGCCGGACGGGTCACGGCGGTACTGGCCGAAGGCCGGGCACCCGTTGGCAGAGGTCGGGAGGAGACGTGAGCCGCGGCAGCCGCTCGGTCCCGGCTGGACCATGAAACGACCGATGTCGGCAGCACCTCGCAGCCACATGGCAAAAGGAGGCATCGACTGGACGGCGTCGTCGTGGAGAAGTGCCACGAGGCGGTCGATGTCGTAGCGCTCGAAGGCGTCGAGATAGCTCCTCAGGAGCTCAGGGTCCGGTTCGTCGAGATCGACCGGTTTCGCCTCTTGCTGCAGGGCGCCGAGAGTGGCGCGGGCTCTCTGGAGGGCGCTGTTGACCGCCGCCACGCTCGTCTCGAGCAGGGCGGCAACCTCGGCCACGTGCCAGCGCAGCACCTCACACAAGATGAGGGCCGCCCGCTGGCGCGGAGGCAGGTGCTGCAAGGCTGCCACGAAGGCGAGCCGGATCGACTCACGGTACTGGGCGATCTCCGCCGGATCGGAGCCCGTGGCACAGGCCACGGAGTCGCAGATCGGGGTCACCCAGTTGCTCTCGTCGAGCATCGCCCCGAGGAACGACTCCTCCGGAGGGGACGCCGGCCCCATCTCCATCGGGCGGCCACGGCGTTGCACCTGACGGTGCATGTCGATGCAGACGTTGGTGGCGATGCGGTAGAGCCAGCTGCGATGGCTCGAGCGCCCCTCGAAGCGATCGGCATGCCGCCAGGCGCGCAGCATCGTCTCCTGCACGGCGTCCTCGGCCTCGAGACCGGACCCGAGCATCCGATAGCAGTAGCCGGTCAGCTCACGGCGGTAGTGCTCCAGGTCCTCGGTCACGGGCGTGCGCACCAGGTCCTCAGCCATGGCCCTGCACGCTAACGACCTCTCCGTCCTCGGGCATCGCCGACCGCCCTGAGCCTGGAGGCTCAGCGGGAGCGGTCGAGCGCCGACCAGTCGATCCTGTCCGTGACCAGCGTCTCGCCCGGGTAGGAGGCGCCGATCACCCGGGGCAGTCCATCTCGAGCGGAGCGGATGTCGCCCTCGGAGATCGCAAGGTCCTTAGCCACGGTCGAGACGAGGAGACGCTCCATCGTCTCCTCGCCGAAGGTCGCCGGATCGGCGAGCACCCTGATCGCCGCCCCGTCGATCAACGCCATCAGCTTGAGCGAGTAGTCGCCGACCGGCTCGCGCTGCGTGAGCACGCCTGCCCTCACGCCCTCGCACAACGCCTCCTCGAAGGGAGCTTGCCAGCGGGCGTAGATCTCTCCCACGTACTCCTTCAGCTCTTCGATCCGTCTTGCTGCGGACCAGAACTCGAGCCAGAACGCCCACCTCCGCTCGAAGGGCGCCCAGCCGGAGACCTGCAGGCGGAGAAGTGCCATGAGCCGCCGGAGCGGGTCCGCTTCCGCCCGGCTGACGTGCCGCCAGATGGCCCCGGAGAGCTCGATCAAGGAGCGGAAGGTCTCCGTCACGAGCTCGTCGCGCTGGCGGAAGTAATGCTGCAGCGACCCGAGGGACATCCCCGCCGTCGCTGCTATGTCGGTGAGCCTCGTCTTCGCGAGCCCCTGCGTGCTGATCACGTCGAAGGCCGCCCCCATGATCTGGCGGCGGCGGAGGACGACGAGCTCGTCGCCTCTGAGCGCGCTCTCGCCGCGGATCATGGCGGGAACGACCCTGCGAGCTCGTCGCTCAGGTAGAGGAGACGGCCGCCGACGATCGTCGCAAGGCACCTGACCTCCATCGGATCGCCGCCATCACTCTTGAACGGGTCGCTGCTCACGACGGCGAGATCCGCAAGCTTGCCCACCTCGATGCTCCCCTTCTCCTCCTCCTCGAAGCCTGCCACGGCGGCGTCGCCGGTGTAGCTCCCGATCGCCTCCCGAAAGCTCAGCCGCTCGCCGGGCGAGACCTCGACCTCGTTGCGATTGCGGCGACGCGTCATGCAGCTCATGCCGAACCAGGGGCTCGTGGCGAACGGCTGCGCCCCTGCGGTGTCCGAGTTCCCCGGCGGCCGGAAGCCGGCTCGGCGAAGGGTGCGGAGGGCGTACTTCTCGACGCCGGGCGGGAGCCGGTCAGCCGGGTCGTCGGGCTCGGCGAAGAGGAACGTCGGGTTCGGGACGGCCACGATCCCGAGCTCGGCCGCTCTCGCCAGCTCAACCGGCTCGTAGAGCTCGTTGCCGAGATGCTCGATCCTCGTGCGGTGGTCGACCGGACCGAGGCTTCTCAGCGCCTCAGAGACGGCGCCAACGGCGATGCGCTGGGAGAGGTCGCCTATGGCATGCACCCAGACCTGGAGATCCGCCTCGATGCCTCTCGCCACCTCGTGGGCGAGCATCGTCGGCGTCCTCGTCAGCAACCCCCAGGAGGCGACGGGCATGGCGAGCTCCGACGAGCGGAAAGCGGCGTGGCGTCCCCCGTCGAGAAAGATCTTCACCCCGGCGAGGCCTACCCAGGAGTCCCCAGAGGTCTCGGAGCTTCCGAGCCCGAGGGCCGTCCCGAGCGACTCGAGACCGGCGAGCTCGGCGGTCGGCTGGTGGCCGGGGGGCAAGGTGGCGACAGCCCTCACCCTGACGGGCAGCTCGCCCGCCCTCGCCAGCAGGCGATACTGCCTGAGCGCCTCCCTGCTGGCGAGCACCTCGTAGACGCTCGTCACCCCGTGGACGAGGTACTGGCTGGCAAGGGTCTCGGAGAGCGCCTCGGCGAGCTCGCGACCCTCCGGCGGCCGCCAGCCGAGGAGGTCCCAGCCTTCGTCCAGGACACCCGTGAGCTCTCCGTCGCTCCCGCGCTCGAGCCGCGCCCCGACGGGCGGTGGCCCGCCGTCGAGCAAGCCACTTGCTCTCAAGCCTTCCGAGTTGACGACGACCCGGTGCATCGTCCATCTGAGCGCCACGGGACGGCTCGGCGAGACGGCGTCGAGCTCGGGGCGCGACGGGAGGTCCTGACCGAAGGTGCCCTGCAGGACGAGCCACTCGCTGCTCGGCGCGTCGCTTACGAGGTCCCCCACGCGCTCGAGCACCTCCCGGCGAGAGAGACCGCGCACGTCGTGGAAGAAGTGGCGGGCTTGGGCGCTCAGCTCGAGATGGGTGTGGGCGTCGATGAGGCCCGGGACGACGCTGCGCCCCCCGAGGTCGACCACCCGGGTGCCCTCCCCAGCGAGAGCGCTGACGTCGCTCGACGAGCCGACGGCGACGACGCGATCGCCCCTCACCGCCAGGGCTTCGACGACGCTGCTGCCGGCGTCGAGCGTGTGCACCCGCCCGCCGGCGAGCACAAGGTCGATGCCGCCCGGTGTCTCCGTCATGCCCTCACGACGGACCGGTCTCTGCCGGTCGGGGCACGCCGCCTCGCCACCACCACTCCCACTGGCGCCTCGTCGGGCCGAAACGCGCCAGGCCCCTCACCAGCCCTGCCCTCAGGCCGGCGACGGGTGGCGGCCACTGGTAGCCGAGATGGTCGTACCAGGTCGTCAGGCGTTGCACGTTGCGCGCGACAGGAAAGGAGCGGCGCTGCCACGCATCGAGCCCTTCTTCGACCGTCTCGGCGTGCGCCAGCGCCTCGGCGAGGGCAAAGGCGTTGGCGATGGCGAGACCGGCGCCCTGGCCGAGGTTCGGGGGTTGGGCGTGGGCGGCGTCGCCGATCAGCGCCACGCGTCCCCGCACCCAGCTGCTGCAGAGCACGTAGGCATGGGCATGATGGACGCCCGCGTCCGCCGGGATCCTCTCGAAGACGTCGCGCAGATGGGGAAAGGCTCCGCTCCAGCGGGCGACGTCGACAGGGAGGCGCACTCCCCGGGCATCTCGCTCCGGCCCGATGATGAAGACGTAGGTGTGCTCGGGCGAGCAGGGAGCAACGCCGACGCGCCTCCGACCGGACCAGTGCTCGGTCGAGACCGGCTCTGTCTCGACTCTCGGCACGACCACCCGGGTCGCTCCGTCGCCCAGGTCGTGCACACGCCGGGCGAGCCCGAGGCAGTCGCGAACGACCGAGTGGTAGCCGTCGGCACCGATGAGGAGGTCGCCCGCCACCCTCTCCCCACCGGCAAGACGGAGCGTGCCATCGGCGCCAGCCGCCGTGACGGTCTGGCCGGTGACGAGCTCGGCTCCGGCTCCCGTGGCGAGGTCTCGCAGCGCTCCGTGCAGGTCTGCCCGCAGCGTCACGACCACCCGCTCGGCCCGGACGTCGCGCACGGCGACGGGACGGTGGTGCTCGTCGAGGATCCGTACCTCGTCGAGCTTCACGCCGCGGGCCAAGAGGAGCTCCGATACCCCGACGCGGTCGAGGGGCTGGAGGCTGTTCTCCTTCAGGTAGATCCCGGCCCCGAACTCGCGGGGATCCTCCGCCTGCTCGAAGATGCGTACCTGCCAGCCGGCGAGGGCGAGGGCGGCAGCAGCCGAGAGGCCACCGATGCCGGCGCCGACGACGTTGGCCGCCCGCCCGGTCACGAGACGACCCCTGGGATTCTCACGATGCCGCCTCCTCGAAGCTCAGGACGCCGTCTCCTGCACGCTCACGAGAACCAGAGAGACTGGAAGTTGAACCCGCTGAGCGGCAGGCCCGTCTTGGAGGGAACGAGGCCGTTCAGCGTCTTCTTGTAGCCGTCGATCACGGGCGGGAAGTAGGGGATTATGTATCCCCCGTCGTCGTAGTCGATCTCCTGCATCTCGTGGGCGACGTCGGCGCGCTTGCTCTCCTCGAGAAACGAGAGCCCTCGGCTGTAAAGAGAGTCGTACTTCGAGTTGGAGAAGTGGCACTCGTTGAACGGAGCCGTCGACAACGTCGCCTGGGCGACCTGGGGGAAGTAGGGGTTGTAGTACCAGTAGTCCTGCGAGAACACCCACTTCAGGTAGTTCGTGAAGAAGGCGGTCGTCGTGAGGGTACGCAGGTTGATCGTCACCCCGGCCGCCTTCGCCTGCTCGGCGAGCACCGTGGCGGCGGAGACGGTGCCCTGAGCGAGTGGCGTCGTTATGAGCTCGACCGTGAGGTCCTCGCGCCCCGCCTGCTTCAGGAGATGCTTCGCCTGGGGAATGTCCTGGTGGCGCTGGGGCAGGGCGTGGTCGTAGACGGGATCCCAGATGGCGAAGAGGTCGTTGCCGACGGTTCCGTGTCCGAGGAAGATGACCTCCAGCATCTCGTGCCGGTCGACGAGCAGACGCATCGCCTGGCGCACTCGCACGTCGTTGAAGGGCGCCTTGTCCACCCTCATCGTAAAAGGAGTCCATCCGCCACCTTTCGAGAGGAGAATCTCCTCACGCCCCGACTTGACGGCGGCGATCGAGGTGGCCGACAGGAGGTCGATCACATCGGCGGCGCCGCTCAAGAGCGCGTTCACCTGGCTCGTCTCGTCCGAGTAGTCGTTGATGACGATCTCGTCGAGATAGGGAAGGCCGGTCTCGAAATAGTCGTCGTTTCTTGTGAAGGTGCTCGAGACGCCCGGGACGAACGACTTGTACTTGAACGGACCCGTGCCGACAGGTCTCTTCGGGTCGTAGCCCACGGGCACGATGGCGTAGTAATAGGCGCCGAGCAGTTGGAAGAAGGTCGAGAACGGCGCGTTGCACGGCACCTTTACCGTCAGGTCGTCCACCTTCTTCAACCCGGCGACGTCCATACGGGTGAGCGACACGGCGCCTGGCAGGGGAGCCTTCGCGTTCGTGATGCGTTGGAAGCTGTAGATGACATCATCGGCCGTGAGCGGCTTGCCGTCGTGGAAGGTGATCCCGCTCTTCAATCGGATCGTCCAGACCGTCGCCGTTGCGTTCGGCGTCACCGACTCGGCGAGCGAGAGTTGCGGGACGACGTCAGCGTCGTACTCGACGAGGGAGTTGTACAGCTGACGCACGCGGGCGAAGTCGACGTTGTTGTAGGGGTCCTGGGCGTCGAGGGTGTCGCTCGAGTCCCCGCCGCTCAAGGCGCAGACGAGCGTCCCCCCGCGCTTCGCCTTGGCAACCGCCGATCTCGCTGGCGACAGTCCTCGTGCCAGATGCCCGAGACCTCCTGCGGCAAGACCCAGACCCCCTGCAGCCATCCCGGCGGCACCGAGGAATTGGCGCCGCGAGAGCTCGCCTGTCCTCGCACCTTCCCAGTCAGCTGACGGTATCGCTTGCTCCTTCGTCATGACCTCCTCCTTTGCCCTCCTGCTTGTTCCTCACAACGAGACGGTTGCCGCCGCGAGACGCGAGAGACTTTCGTGCCCATCGGGTACACAGACGATCGTCTCGCCGAGCTTGAGCCCGAAACCCTCGTCGGGAAGAGAGAGGTTGGGCTCGATCGTGAACGACATTCCCGCCTCGAGCACGTGCTCGTCCCCGTCGACGAGCGTCATCGGTTCGAGCCATCCGGGCGGGTAGGCGATGCCGAGGCTGTAGCCGATGCGATGGCAGCGGCGCCGCACGAGGTCCTTCCGACCGAGGACGGCATTGCACTCATGGTCGGGCGTCGGCGCCTTCACGCCGGGCCGCACGCTGTCCACGGCGGCCGCCATCGCCTCAGTCAGGCAGGCCGACACCTCGGCCACCCGCGGCTGGAGGGGACCGAGCGAGAAGGTCCGCATCACGACTGCGTGGTACCGGGCCACCACCCCTGCGAGCTCGACGCAGACGAGGTCCCCGCGCCCGAGGCTGCGATGTCCGGCGAGGGCATGCACGAGAGCCGTGCGCTCCCCCGAGACGACCATCGGGGGGATGGCGGCATACTCGCTCCCAGCCTCGCCGAGCGCGAGGCTCGCAATCCCGGCAAGCTCGGTCTCGGAGATCCCGGGCCGGATCGCCTCCATCACCCTTGTTACGGCGTAGTCGGCCATCTCGGCCGCCCGGCGCTGGTAGGCAAGCTCGGCCGGTTCCTTCACGAGGCGCACGTCGGCGACGAGGACGGAGGAGTCCACCCACGTGACGCCGGGCAGCTTCTCCCGGATCGCCTGCCACACGAGTGGTACGAGGGTGAAGGCCTGCAAGTCGATGCCGAGCGTCGCACTCTCGAGGCCGCGCTCTCGGACGGCGCCGGCGATGGCCTCCGCGGGCTCCTCGCTCGCTATGTCGTAGGTGCGGACGGCCTCCAGCCACGTCGAGGCGGCCGCGCTCGGCCCCTCGGTGGTACGGGTCACGAGGGTGGGCCCCTCTCCGGACCGCGGGAGGACGAGCGCCTGCGGCCACAGGTAGCCGATCGTGTCGAACCCCGTCAGCCAGTTGATGGAGTCCGGCTGGGTCATGACGACGCCGCCGAGAGAGTGCTCGGCCGCCACCGCGCACACGCGCGAGAGGCGCTCACGGTAGGTGGCGATGGGAAAGGGAAGCTGCATCTGTCTCTTCTCCTGGCCGGTCCTCTCCGGTCCTGTCGCGGTCCTGGCCCGTCCTATCCGGTCCGCGAGCCGCCCATCCGGTGCCAGATCGGCCGGAGGGCGTCGAGTGAGCGCGCTATGGCAGCGTCACCTCGCGTCGGATCGTCGGGTACGTAGGCGAGCGGGTCGGCAAGCCGGGGCGCCTCTCCGAGGAGCCCCTCCACGGTGGCGTGCAGGCAGTAGGCGGCATACGAGCGGGCGTACCCGCCCTCCTGCACGAGGACCGCCCTCCCTGAGGTGAGGCGCTCGGCGAGACGGCCGAACTGGTGGCCTATGTCGTAGAAACCCGCCATCGTGACGTTGTGGCGGCCGTTCGGGTCGAAGGTGCTCGCGTCCTGGCCGCACGCCCCGACGAGAAGGTCCGGGGCGAAGTCCTCGAGAAGGGGTGCCACCACCTCGGACAGTGCCCGCGAGTAGGCGGCGTCGCCGGCCCCGACCGGTAGCTCGACGTTGACGTTGTAGCCCTCGCCTCCCCCGACGCCGATCTCGTCGGGCGAGCCGGTCTGGGGATGGGACGGTCCCCAGGCCCCGTGCGCCATGTGGATCGAGATCGTGAGCACGTCGGAACGGTCGTAGAAACACGCCTGTGTCCCGTTGCCGTGGTGCACGTCCCAGTCGACCACGGCGACGCGTCGCAGCCCGCTCTCCCGCGCCCGCTCGGCCACGAGAGAGGCGTGCGAGAAGACGCAGTACCCGTCAGCCTGGGCCGGCTGGGCATGGTGTCCAGGGGGGCGGACGAGAGCGAGGGCGAACGAGCTCTCGCCGGCGATGACGGACTCTGCGGCGGCAAGGCTCGTGCCGGCGGCTGCGAGAAGCGGCGTCCAGGAGCCGGCCGAGACGACCGTGGTACCCGTCAGGCGCCCCCCTCCCCCCTCGCAG
>JASHRK010000158.1 GCA_030037405.1 Acidimicrobiales bacterium
CGTTCGTGACAGCGCGGTGCTCGCGATTTGGGTGCTGATCAGGAATGATGGCCTCGACCCGTAGTGCGAGTACGGATCGAGGCCATCAGATGCTCAGAACGGTAGGCGACCAGCCAACCCTGTGGGAGACAATCCTCCCTGCCCAAGCGCTCAGGATGTCCGAGGAGCTCGAGCAGGTGGACCGCCTGCTCGACGACCCGAGGTTCCTCGCCCCCTACGAGGCCTTCTTCCACGAGCGCCTGGGGCGGCCATCGATCCCCATCGAGGTCTACCTGCGCCTCATGTTCTTGAAATATCGCTACAAGCTGGGCTTCGAGCCCCTCGTGCGCGAGGTCGGCGATTCGATCTCGTGGCAGCGCTTCTGCCGCATTCCGCTCGGTGGCCGTGTTCCACATCCGACCAGCCTCATGAAGATCACCACCCGCTGCGGAGAGGGCGCGGTGGAGGCGCTCAACGACGCGCTCATCGCCAAGGCCGCCGAGGCCAAGGTCTTGAAGATGACCATGCTGCGGGCGGACACAACAGTGGTGGAGGCGAACGTCGCCTACCCCGTCGACTCGAGTCTGCTGGCCAAGGGCATCGCCCGCATGGTGAGCCTGGCGGGACGCCTGCAGGGTGCCGGGCTCGCTCGAAGGACGAAGGTGGTCGACCGCACCAAAGGCGCCCACTGCCGGGCCAGGGAGGTCGTGAACACGCTTCGCCGCAAGGGGGAGCTGGCCCGTGACGAGCTGCGCCGGCTCAACGCCGAGCTGGCCCGCATGGCCACCGCCGCCGTGCGAGAGGCCCGAGCCGTGGCCCGAAACGCCCGGCGCAGCCTGGGACAACGCCCTTCGAGTGGCAGGGAGCTCGCCACGCTTCGCCGACTCGAGACCATGGCCGGCCGGGTGGAGCAGATCGCGGCGCAGACCCGCCAACGGGTGGTAGAGGGCCTCGTCCCCGAAGGCGCCACCCGGATCGTGTCGCTCCATGACCCCGACGCCCGTCCCATCAGAAAGGGCCGACTCGGGCGCCACGTCGAGTTCGGTTATAAGGCCCAGGTGATCGACGACGAAGACGGCGTGGTGCTCGACTGGCAGGTCGAAGTGGGCAACCCCGCCGATGCACCGATGCTCGTCCCGGCGATCGAACGCGTCCGTGCCCGAACGGGAGCCGTCCCAGAACAGCTCACCGCCGATCGCGGCTACGGCGAGGCGTCGGTCGAGAACGCCCTATACGAGCTCGGGGTGGAGCACGTCGCTATTCCTCGCAAGGGCCGCCCCGGTGCAGCGCGTCGCCGGGTCGAACGCGGCGCGCGCTTTCAGCGCATGGTGCGCTGGAGAACGGGCTCAGAGGGCAGGATCAGCGCCGTGAAGCGGGAGTGGGGATGCCGGAGAACCCGGATGGACACACCCTGGCAGGAGCCCGGACGTGGACCGGACATGGGATCTTCGCCCACAACCTTGTGAAGGTGGCCGGGTTGCTCCGATAGATGCGGGCGACCCAGGCGAGGACCGGCCCCAGCCGCCATGAGGTGTGCTCCGTTAGGGCGCCTTTTTCAGGTAGAAGTGACTAGCGCCCGCATCTGGAAGAGCTGCTCCAGTGAGGGAAAGACGTCGCTAAGGTCGTCCGAATCCGCTGCTGAATTCATCGCCTCCGGCACGAGGAGCGACGGAAGCGCGTCGTAGTTCCAGGCGTCGAGTCGGCCGGCCACGTCATCGAAAGCGCAGACATCGTCAGGCGTCTCCCTTCGTCGCTTGGCAGGAAGAATCTCATCCAGGGTTTCGGACGGATGGCAGCTACTCGCAATGGTGGCGATAAGCGCTCGGTGAGCCATGCGGACCCCAGCTATTGCGTTCTCGACACTGAGCTGTGCAGCGCCGAGCGTCGCGATCAATCGGGACAGCAGGTGCGCTGGGCGGAGTGCAGCAGCGAGATGTGATTCCAGCTGCTCGCTCGAAGCCCGCCGCGTGAGGTAGATGATCTCAGCCGCTGTGCTCAGAGCCTCGAAGACATCTTCCCGAGAGACCTGTATGCCTAGTGTGCTCGCGGTCCGCGAGTCGGTCAGCGGGACCACCCATTGGTCGAAGGCATTCACCGCGTCGAGATGGTTGCTCAAGAAACGGTTATGTAGATCTGCCTGGTGGCCACCACCGGTCGCCATCTGGTTAAGCATTGCGAAGGACCCTTGGACTTCAAGGAGAAACCGGAAGAAGAGGTCCGGAGCGAAGAAGGCATCATGAAAATGGCGAAGTTCATGCCGCAGGGCGAGAACGTCGCGGACCTGGGCCGTCTCATGCGAGCGGTAGCCGGCAAGATCCCAGGCGTCGGGAAGGAGCCGTGCAACGCTGTCTACACGCATGAAGATCGCTGGTACGCCCGGGATGAAAAATGCCGGAGCGTTCGAGCCTGGTTTGTGGAAGCTCACTCGAGTAACTCACGGAGGACCTTGGCATCCGGTTGAGCCAGCGGATACCGAACCCCATCGACAATGAGTGCGTTGTCGCCTCCCGGTGGGCTTGTCTCAGCACTCTTCTTCCTGAGTATGGCCAGGAGATCGAGCAGATACTTGGCGCCCACTGGGGCATTGACCACTAAGAGTCCGACTTCGACGGCTAGGTCAGCTGCCGTGTAGAGGGTCTCGTCGGACGCACGGATACCTGTCTCGATGAATCCTCGATTGTCTTGGACGAGTGTGTGCCGGACGTCGTCAATCGACATACCTGGCGGCAGGTGTAGCTGCAGGCGTACCTCAACGGGCATTGAACAAGACGCTACGCCGTAGGGGGGATGGGTGGCGCCGTCCCCGGACCTCGCCCCAGGTAAAGGGGCCCCGGCAGGGAGTGTTCGTAAGTGCCGGTCAGGTGATATCGAGCCGTGACCGCAGCGAACCGCCTTACGCTTGGGCCGATGGCCACAC
>JASHRK010000159.1 GCA_030037405.1 Acidimicrobiales bacterium
CGAGTCGGGGGACGCCGAGCCGGCCAACGTCGATGCGGCCGACCCGCCTGCCTGACGGCCCGGTCCGCACCTGTGTCGGCTGCCGTCGCAAGAGGTTGGCGAGCGAGCTCGCACGCGTCGTCTCCGCCCCCGACGGGGAGCTCGAGCTGGGTCGGAGCCTCGCGGGGCGCGGGGCGTGGCTCTGCCTGGACTCCCTCTCTGCCTGCGCGGCGCTAGCAGCACGGGGGGGTAGGTTCGCCCGGGCGCTCCGCCGGCCCGTTGCTCCCGAGGCCGTCGCTAGGCTGCGCGAGCATATCGGCGCGCGCGAAAGCGCTCCCGATGTGCGAGGATAGTGACTCGGGCCTCAGCACCTGGTGCTTGTGGCGCGCGCCCACGAACTCCGAGAGGACCGAACCGGAAGTTGCCCAAGAAGATCCGCGTCTACGAGCTTGCCCGTGAGCTCGGGCTCACGAACAAGGAGGCACTTGATCTCTGCCTCGAGCTCGGCATCGGCGTCAAGAGCCACTCGTCGTCGATAGAGGACGCCCAGGCAGACCGCGTCCGGCGCAAGGCGGACCGAGACGGCCTGAGGAGGGAGAGACAGCCGGAGGAGCCGCCTCGTCAGGCGCCCGTCAGCAACTCCCCGGCCGACGAGGGCTCTGTCGCGCCCGAGGTGGAGCTTGCGCCTGTCGTCACCCTCGAGCCCGAGCCCGTTCAGGTCCTCAGCGTCCCCGAGCCGGAGCTGCTCCCGAGAGAGCCCGTACACGCGAGTGAGCCTGTGCAAGAGCCCCCGGGGGAGGAGAGGGAGGAGCTTCCCCTCCAGGTGGCGGCGGCCGACAGCCCGATCGGCACCCATGAGGCCGCTCCGGGCCACCGGCTCTTCGTGAGCCGGCCCGCGAGCGAGCTCGCCGACTCAGGGCGACCTGCCGCTCGTCCGGGCGCCGCAGGGCCTGTTCCCGGTCAGCGTCCCGCCCCCCCGGGGCGTGCTCCCGCGCCGTCAGATCAGCCGGCTCGCCCGGGGGGGAACCGTCCGAGGACGCCCTTCCAGTCGACCGGTTCGGCGACGGATGCCCCGGCGACACCGCGTCCTTTGTCTCCGACGGGGAAGCCGATACCGCCACCACCAAGGCCGATCTCCGCCTCCGGCCGGCCCATCCCACCCCCACCCCCTTTCCGCCGGTCGGGCCCGCCCGGGGCGGGCACCGGTGCCGGCGGACGCCCGCCCGGAGGTATGAACCGTCCGGGCGGCAACGGTGCCGCCGGGGCTGCGGGCAGGACGGGAGCCCCACGCCCGGGTGGGACGCGCGGAGCCCTCGGCTCCGGACGCACCGCCGGTGGTCTCGGGTCTTCCCGCGTCGGTGCCGGAGGCAGCGGTCAGGGAGGCTACGGCGAGCGCCGCCCTGGAGGTTTCGGTTCGTCACGCGGCGGTCCCGGTGGTGGCCCGCCGGGCGGTGTGGGAGGCGCTCGGGGAGGGCTGGCGGGTCGTGGCCGGTCCCCGCAGCGGCGGATCCGCAGGCGGCGCCGCAACATTGAAGAGCTGGAGCCCATCCAGATCACGGCATATGTACCCTCGAACGCCCCGGTGCCCGAAGACGAGGTCGTCATCGAGCGAGGCTCCACCCCTCAGGAGCTCGGCCCGAAGCTGAACCGTTCGGCCGGCGACGTCGTGCGCTTCCTCCTCCTCCAGGGGGAGATGGTGACGGCGACGCAGGCGCTGACAGACGACATGATCGAGCTCTTCGCAGCCGAGATAGGCGCCAGCGTGCGCCTCGTCGACCCCGGCGAGGAGCAGGAGGCGGCCCTGAGGAGTCGTTACTTCGGCGGCGACGAGGAGGAAGAGGACGAAGCCGACCTCCGTCCCCGCCCGCCGGTCATCACCGTCATGGGCCACGTCGACCACGGCAAGACGCTTCTTCTCGACCGGATCCGGGCGGCCAACGTCGTCGCTGGCGAGGCGGGCGGTATCACCCAGCACATCGGTGCCTACCAGGTGTCGTGGCGGGACCACCTCCTCACTTTCGTGGACACGCCTGGACACGAGGCATTCACGGCCATGCGGGCCCGGGGCGCGAGCGTCACCGACATAGTCGTCCTCGTCGTCGCCGCTGACGACGGCGTCATGCCCCAGACCGTCGAGGCGATCAACCACGCCAAGGCAGCGGAGGCGCCCATCGTCGTCGCCATCAACAAGATCGACCGCGAGGACGCCGACCCGAACCGGGTCATGCAGCAGCTCTCCGAGCACGGGCTCGTCCCCGAGGAGTGGGGTGGCGACACGATCACCGTGCAGATATCGGCGCTCGAGTCGCTCGGGATCGACGAGCTCCTCGAGCACCTGGTGGTGCTGGCCGAGGTGCTCGAGCTCCGCGCCAATCCCGAGGGGAATGCCCGGGGTGTCGTGCTCGAGGCGAACCTCGACGTCGGCCGGGGCCCGGTCGCATCGGTCGTCGTCCAGCGGGGCGCCCTGCGGGTGGGGGACCCGATCGTCGCCGGGCCCGCCTGGGGCCGGGTGAAGGCGCTCATCAACGACGAGGGGGACCAGGTGAAAGAGGCCCTGCCCTCGACCCCCGTGCAGGTGCTCGGTCTCTCCGAGCCGCCTGTGGCAGGCGACGAGCTCAGGGTGACGACCGACCTCTCCATCGCAAGAAACGTAGGCGAAGCGCGCGAGCAGCGTCTCCGTTTCGCCTCCTTCGCTCAAGCCTCGGCAGGCTCGTCCGCCGCCCCTGGTGCCCGTCTCGAGGACCTCTTCGAGCAGATCAGCCGGGGCGAGGCGGCCTCGCTCAACATCGTCCTCAAGGCGGACGTGCAGGGCTCCCTCGAGGCGGTCACTGAGAGCCTGCGCAAGCTCGAGCGAGACGAGGTGAAGATCGTCTTCGTCCATCGCGCCGTCGGAGGGATCTCCGAGAGCGACGTCGACCTGGCCGCCGCCTCGGAGGCGACGATCATCGGCTTCAACGTCCGGCCGGACCGGAGGGGCCGGGAGCTCGCCGAGCAGCGGGGCATCGAGATCCGCACCTACGAGATCATCTACAAGCTCATCGAGGACATCCAGTCGGCCATGGTCGGCATGCTGAAGCCCGAGGTGGAGGAGGTCGTCACCGGGGACGCCGAGGTGCGGGCCGTCTTCCGGGTGCCACGGGTCGGCGCTGTCGCCGGCTGCTACGTGCGAAGCGGCGTCATCACGCGGGGCTCGCGGGTCCGTTTCCTTCGAGACGGCGCCGTCATCTGGAAGGGAGCCGTCTCCTCTCTCAAGCGCTTCAAGGACGATGCCCGCGAGGTGCAGGCCGGCTACGAGTGCGGCATCGGCCTCACCGACTTCCAGGACCTGAAGGAAGGCGACGTCATCGAGACCTACGAGGCGCGCGAGATCCCGAGGACGTGATGGCGAGGCGCCCGGAGTGCCCGGGCCACGGCGCCGCCCACCGCCCGACGCATCCCTACCCCCGCACCGCTCGTGTCAACGCAGTTCTCGCCGAGGTGATCGCGACGGCGCTCGAACGCCTCCGCGATCGGGACGAGAGGCTATCGCTCCTCACCGTTACCGCCGTCGAGACGGCGCCCGACCTGCGGCGGGCGAACGTGCTCTTCGCCTCACTTTCGGCCGAGGCGGGCGAGGCGCTCGAGCAGCACCGGGTGGAGCTGCAGGCCGCCATCGCACGTGGAGGGAGGATGAGGCGAACGCCGACCCTGCGTTTCTCGAGCGATCCTGCGGTCTCGGCGGGCGAGCGCGTGGAGGAAGCGCTCCGCCGGGTTCACCGGGGTGATGGCTGAACGGCTCGACGCTCCTAGAGGTTCCCTCGACGGCTATCTCCTCGTCGACAAGCCCGCCGGCTGGACCTCCCACGACGTCGTCGCCCGCTGCCGGCGTCTTCTAGGGACGGGGCGGGTAGGGCACGCCGGGACCCTCGATCCCGACGCTACGGGCGTTCTCGTGATAGGCGTCGGCCGGGCGACGCGCCTTCTCAGGTACGCCTCCTCCCTCACGAAGTCGTACGTCGGAGAGGTCGTCCTCGGCGTCGAGACCTCGACGGGGGACGCCTCCGGGGAGGTGACGGCGCGTGTGGAGATGCCGGGGGCCGACCTCGACTCCGCCCGCCAGGCGGCCGTCTCCCTCACGGGCCGGATCGAGCAGGTGCCGCCCATGGTCTCGGCCGTAAAGATCGGCGGGCGCCGCCTCCACGAGCTTGCCCGCGAGGGGATCGAGGTGGAACGGGCCCCGCGCACTGTGGAGGTGTCACGTTTCGACGTCTTTCCGAGCGGCGAGGCCGGTGTCCTTCGCGTCCTCGTCGAGTGCTCAGCGGGCACCTACGTGCGCGTGCTCGCCTCCGACCTCGGGCGGCGCCTCGACGGCGTCGCCCACCTCCGCTGCCTGCGCCGGGTCGCCGTCGGCTCGTTCCGCGACGTCGACGCCATCCCCCTCGACCAGGTCGGCCCTTGCTCGGTGCTGGACCCGGCCGGGCTCGTGCGAGACCTCCCCGCCGCCACCCTCCCGGCCGAGCTCTGCGCAAAGGTAGGCCATGGCAAGGTGCTCGAACGCTCGGAGCTAAGGGTGGCCGGGGAGGGCCCCTGGGCTCTCTTCGACGAGGCGGGCGCCCTCGTCGCCGTCGGGCAGGCGCGAGGTCACGACCGCGTGCGCCCCGCCGTGGTTCTCGCGGCGGCCAGGTAGCGTCGGTCCGGATGTCTCCGAGCCACGGCAGCGTCGTCACGATCGGCGCCTACGACGGAGTCCACCTCGGGCACCAGCAGGTCCTCTCCGAGGTCTGCCGGATCGCGAGAGACGAGGGCCTGGACGGCGTGGCGGTGACCTTCGACCGCCATCCCGCCGCCGTCGTCCGGCCCGAGAGCGCGCCGCTGCTCCTCACGGACCTGCCCCAGCGCCTCGAGCTCCTCGCCGCCGCCGGGATCGTCGACGTCAAGGTCGTCGAGTTCACGCCCGAGCGGGCGGAGGAGTCGGCCGAGGACTTCGTCGACGAGGTCCTCGTCGACGAGCTCTCTGCCAGGGTCGTCGTGGTCGGGAGCGACTTCCACTTCGGCCGGGGGCGAGGCGGCAACGTCCCCCTTTTGAAGAAGATGGGACCGGACCGAGGCTTTCGCGTCGTCCCCTTCGATCTCGTGCGCCGCCGGCCACCGGGCCAGGACAGAGAAGCAGTCGAGGATGCAGAGCCGGTGTCCTCGACACGCATCCGGCGCCTCATCTCCGAGGGGCGCCTCGAGGCGGCCGCCTCCCTCCTCGGGCGGCCCCACAAAGTGCGCGGCGTGGTCACGAGAGGTGATGGCACGACCTGCATAGAGGTTCCCTCCGAGATCGTCCTCCCCCC
>JASHRK010000160.1 GCA_030037405.1 Acidimicrobiales bacterium
CGGGCGCCGGTTACTTCTGGCCCGGTTGGATGTGGCTTTCGCTCGCGCTCCCCGCCGGGGCCAGCTGGAGCGTGCGCCGGGCCACGAGGACGAAGGTCCGCCGCTCTCTAGCCGTCCATGCCGCCATCTCTCTCGTGATCGCCGCCACCCTCCTCGCCGTCTGGCTGCTCTCCAGCCACCGGATCTTCTGGCCGGTCTGGCCGATTCTCGGCCTCGCGGTGGTGCTGAGCGTCCATGTCCTCTTCGTTCCCTCGAGACCGACGAGTCGTGAGGAGGCCCTGGCGGAGCGAGTCGACGTCCTGACTCGTACCCGCAAGGACGCCCTCGACGTCCAGGTGGCGGAGATGCGCCGGGTCGAACGGGACCTGCACGACGGAGCCCAGGCGCGCCTCGTCTCGCTCGGCATGAGCCTGGGCATGGCGGAAGAGCTGCTGGACTCCGATCCCGACGAGGCCCGTCGCCTGCTCGCCGAGGCACAGGCCGCTGCCGGCGATGCCCTGGGTGATCTGCGGGCTCTCGTCCGAGGGATCATCCCCCCGGTCCTCGCCGACCGGGGCTTGGCCGGTGCCGTGGAGGCACTCGTCCTCGCCAGCCCCATCCCCGTCGAGCTGACCTCAGAGCTTCCCGCCGAGCGCCTCCCGGCCCCCCTCGAGTCGGCGGCCTACTTCGCCATCGCCGAGGCGCTCACCAATGTCATCAAGCACAGCGGGGCCGTCTCTGCGTGGGTGCGGGTGAGCCAGACGAACGGCGTGCTCTCGATGGTCGTCGGCGACGACGGACGAGGCGGGGCTGATCCGGGCCTCGGGAGCGGCCTCCGTGGCGTCGAACGCCGCCTGGGGGCCTTCGACGGCACCATGCGGGTCTCGAGCCCGCACGGTGGCCCGAGCGTCGTGACGATGGAGGTGCCGTGCGAGCCGTCATCGCCGAAGACCTAGCCCTCTTGAGAGAGGGTCTGATCCGGCTCCTCACCGCCCATGACGTCGAGGTCGTAGCGTCCGTCGGCGACGGGCCGTCTGCCGTCGCCGCACTGCTCGATCATCGGCCCGACGTCGCCGTGCTCGACGTGCGGTTGCCGCCGACGTTCTCCAACGAAGGCCTGCTGGCGGCGATCGAAGCTCGGAAGCGGCTGCCGGGCCTTCCGACGCTCGTTCTCTCGCAGTACGTCGAGCCTCTCTACGCCCGCGAGCTGCTCTCTGACCGGCGGGGCGGCGTCGGCTACCTGCTGAAGGACCGGGTGATGGACGTCGGCCAGTTCGTCGACGCCGTCCGCCGTGTCGCAGCCGGCGGCACGGTCATGGACCCCGAGGTCGTCTCCCAGCTCCTCAGCAAGCGGGCGAGGGACGAGCAGGTCGCCCGGCTCACCCCACGCGAGCACGAGGTGCTGGCGCTCATGGCCGAAGGACGCTCGAATGCCGCCGTGGCGGCCCGGCTCGTCGTCTCGGAGAAGGCGGTAAGCAAGCACATCGCGAACATCTTCATGAAGCTCGACCTCGTGCCCTCGGAGGACGACAACCGCCGGGTGATGGCGGTGCTCACCTACCTCGGCTCCTGAGGCGCGCGGACCGGAGGTAGAGGTAGATCCCCCTGAAAGACGGGTCTTGCCTCCATCGTCGCGGCGAGCCGCGATCCTTACCGTTCGCTCTGTGACATCCTCTCCGGACACCCCCGCCAAGCTTGTCTCCGACCTGGCACCCGGTGTCGTCGGGACGCCCCTCGCCGCGACGCCCCTCGTCTCGCTCGCCGGAGTGGAGAAGACCTACCGGAGCGGCAAGGTCTCCTTCGAGGCCCTGAAGGGCGTCGACCTCGACGTCGCGGCGGGCGAGATGGTTGCCATCGTCGGAGCGTCCGGGAGCGGCAAGACGACTCTCGTGAACCTCATCGCCGGCATCGACCGCCCAACGTCCGGCACGGTGACGGTGGACGGCATCCGTCTAGACGTCATGGGAGAGGAGGATCTCGCCGTGTGGCGCCGGGCCAGGGTCGGCATCGTCTTCCAGTTCTTCCAGCTCATGCCGACCCTGTCCGCGCTCGACAACACGCTTTTGCCGATGGAGCTGGCGGGGCGCGGGTCGCGTCGGAGCCGCCGAGCCGAGGCGCGCCTCCTGCTCTCCGCCGTCGGCCTCGAGGACAGGACAGACCGCCTCCCCGCCGAGCTGTCCGGAGGAGAGCAGCAAAGGGTGGCTCTCGCCCGGGCCATGGCCTGCCGGCCGCTCATCCTCATCGGGGACGAGCCGACGGGCAACCTTGACACCGAGACGGCGCGGTCGGTGTTCCCGTTGCTTCGCGAGCTCAACGAGGCCGGCACCACCGTGATCTACGTCACCCACGATCTGGGGCTCGCCGCCCTGGCTCGCCGCGTGGTCACCGTGCGGGATGGGCGCGTGGTGGCCGACGGCGCCACCGGCCAAGCGCCACCGCCGACGCCAGCTTTCGCATACGAGAAGGGACGACCGTGAGCGCCCTCTTCCGCAAGGCCCGAGGCGACCTGCGACGCCACCGGGCCAAGAACCTGGTGATCGTGAGCACCCTTGGCCTGGCGATCGGGAGCTTCGCCATCATCGCCGTGCCCGGGCTGCTCAACGCGACGATGAGGGAGGAGGTCGACCAAGCCCGCCTTTACGACTTCGCCGTCGCGACCCGTGACCTCGAGCTCAGCCCGGCGCAGCTCTACGTCATCGGTCACCTGAGAGACGTCGCCGATTTCGCCCCTGCCGTTGAGTACTCAACCGTGGCATCGGCAGGCAGCCTCCGCCGAAACGCCGTCGTGTGGGGTGTCGACCTTCGACGCCAGAGCGTCGACGTCGTGCAGGAGACCGGTGGACGTCGCCCGAGCGACGGCGAGGTCATGGCGGACGACGGGAACGCCTCGGCAACCGGTCTCGCAGTTCCCATCGGCCGTTACGTCACGTTGCAGACGACGACCGGCGCCTTCGCCTCGCTCCGGGTGAGCGGGACCGGGCGCGGCCTTGCGACGTCACCGAGCGCCAATGGAAGCGACAGCGCCGTCTTCTACGGCACGGTGGCAACGGTGCGCGCCCTCGCCGGTGTGTCGGGCTTCAACTACCTCGCCTTTCGTCTCGACGACGACAGCGCAGCCGCCCAGACGGCGACCATCGCCGCAGTGCGCCGCTACCTCACCTCCGAGACGGGGACGTCCCCCTTCGTCGGGCTGCCCGCCACGCGGGCTCCTGGCTCATGGCCGGGTCAATCGAGCTTCAACCAGCTCATCGCTCTCTTCCTAGTCGTCACCGTGATGGCCATGCTGTGCGCCCT
>JASHRK010000161.1 GCA_030037405.1 Acidimicrobiales bacterium
CGTCCTGAACGCGGCAGGGACACGGAGGATCCGTTCGTGGCGGCACGTGGACGGCTGCGAGCAGTGCGACGGAGAGCGGACCTCAGAGCTCTCCCTCGAGGACCTGAGACGGCTCTCGCACGCCTGAGCGTGCGCCTTCGTCCCTCCACGGTCGATCCGGCTTGATCGTGAGACTTCGCTTGTCGCAGACTGGACAATGTTGACGTCGCGACCCGAGATGCTGCCCGAAGAGACGAGCGTCCCCGCCGAACTGGCGGCAGGCGACGTGCCGGCAGGCGAGCTGGCACAGGGCGAGCTGGCACAGGGCGAGCTGGCACAAGGCGAGCTGGCGGGGGACGAAGTGGCGCAGGGCGAGGTCTCGCAACCCGCCAAGGTGCTGCGAATCGGGTCGATGATCAAGCAGCTGCTCGAAGAGGTCCGGCACGCACCGCTCGACGTGGCGAGCCGAGCGCGCATGAAGGAGATCTACGACACCTCCGTGCACGAGCTCGCGAGCGGGCTCTCCCCGGACCTCGCGGCCGAGCTCGACCGTCTGGCTCTCCCCTTCGAGACGGAGACGCCGAGCGAGGCAGAGCTCCGGGTCGCCCAGGCGCAGCTCGTCGGCTGGCTCGAGGGTCTCTTCCACGGCATCCAGGCGACCTTGTTCGCCCAGCAGATCGCCGCCCAGGCGCAGCTCGAGGAGATGCGCAACCGGCGGCTGCCGGCAGCGGGCATGACCGGGCAGCCGGAGCGGGAGCCCCCGCGGCCCGGCGCCTACCTCTGAGCTCCCTCCGCCCGTCCATACCTCTACGCCCGAGTCTCACGTGAGATAGGGTCGCGAAGCCACGAACTACAAGGCTGTTATTTGCTCCACAGGCTGTGGACAAGGCCTGTGGATAGGGGGTTGAAAGGTAAGTGCAGGAACGTTCAGATATGCCCGCCGGAAGCGACTCCTCCTTCGTCCACCTGCACACTCATACCGAGTACTCCATGCTGGACGGCGCCTCCCGCATAGCCGAGATCGTGGCCGCAGCGGTCGAAGACGGCCAGCCGGCCCTCGCCATCACCGACCACGGCAACATGTACGGCGTCCTCGACTTCTACAGGGAGTGCCGGGCACAGGGGATACGGCCCATCATCGGCACCGAGGCCTACATGGCGGCCAACTCCCGTCTCGACCGGCCCGTCCGGCGGGGGCGCATCGACGACACCGGCGGCGAGGGAGAGCGGGGAGAGAAGCTCTACTACCACCTGACGGTGCTCGCCGAGAACGCCCAGGGCTACCGCAACCTCGTGAAGCTCTCGTCGGCCGCCTACCTGGAGGGCTACTACTACAAGCCCCGGGTCGACTGGGAGCTGCTCGAGCAGTACCACGAAGGGCTCGTCGCCACGACGGGCTGCCTCGGAGGGGTCGTCCTCCAGGCGCTGCTGGCGGGCGAGGCGGCCGAGGCGAAGTCCCTCGCCGGCCGACTGCAGGACATTTTCGGCCCCGAGAACCTCTTCGTCGAGCTGCAGGACCACGGCCTCGACAGCCAGAGGCGGACGAACCCGCAGCTCGTGGAGATCGCCCGCTCCCTCGGCGCCCCCATCGTCGCCACGAACGACTCGCACTACTGCCGGCGCCAAGACGCCGTCGCCCATGACGCCCTCTTGTGCGTCCAGACCGGCGCCACCATCGAGGACCCGAAGCGCTTCAAGTTCGAGGGCGAGGAGCACTACTTGAAGAGCGCAGCCGAGATGCGACGGCTCTTCGCCGAGCTTCCCGAGGCCTGCGACAACACTCTCCGGATGGCGGAACGCGCCCTGGTCGAGCTCGAGCTTGGCAAGCCAGCCTTGCCTCGTTTCGACGTCCCGAGCGAGTTTCGGCGTGAGAGCTACGAGGCCTCTGCCGCCGGGTACCTCCGCCATCTCACCTACGAAGGGGCCAGGGGGCGCTACGGCGACCCGCTCCCGGCGCACGTCACGGAACGCCTCGACTTCGAGCTCGGCGTCATCACCGACATGGGCTTTCCCGCCTATTTCCTCGTCGTCTGGGACCTCATCAGGTACGCCCGCGAGTTGGGCATCCGCGTCGGTCCCGGCCGCGGCTCGGCCGCCGGCTGCTGCGTCGCCTACTGCCTCAAGATCGTCGATCTCGACCCGATCCGCTATGACCTGCTGTTCGAGCGTTTCTTGAACCCGGGCCGCAAGCAGATGCCCGACATCGACATGGACTTCGACGAGCGGGGCCGCCCGGAGATGATCCGCTACGCGGCCGAGCGCTACGGAGCCGACCACGTCGCCCAGATCGTCACCTTCTCGACGATCAAGGCCCGTGCGGCCGTGCGCGACGCCGCCAGAGTGCTCGGATTTCCCTACGCCCTCGGCGACAAGATCGCGAAGGCGATGCCTCCTCTCGTCATGGGTCGCGACACTCCTCTCAAGGCCTGCCTCGACAAGACGGAGGGCCACGAGGACGGCTACATGGCGGCGGGCGATCTGCGCAGGATGTACGAGGAGGAGGCCGACGCCCGCAAGGTCATCGACGTCGCCAAGGGCCTCGAGAACCTGAGGCGCCAGGACGGCATCCACGCCGCAGCCGTCGTCATCACCGACGAGCCGCTCACCGAGTACCTGCCCGTGCAGCGCAAGCCCGAGCCCGGCCAGAGCCCGGAGGAGGCACCGATCGTCACCCAGTACGAGATGCACGCCGTCGAGGAGCTGGGGCTCTTGAAGATGGACTTCCTCGGGCTGCGCAACCTCTCGGTCATCGAGATGGCGCTCGACCTCATCGAGCAGAGCACCGGCTCGAGGCCGGACATCGACAGCATCTCCCTCGAGGACGAGAAGACCTTCGCCATGCTGCGCCGGGCGGAGACGATCGGGGTGTTCCAGCTCGAGGGCGGACCCATGCGCACCACCCTTCGCGCCCTCGCTCCCACCTCGTTCAACGACGTCGCCGCCCTGGTCGCCCTCTACCGGCCCGGGCCGATGGCGGCGAACATGCACCGCGACTACCCCGAGCTGAAGAACGGGCGCAAGCCCGTCACCTACGTCCATCCCGACATGGAGTCGATCCTCGGGGACACCTACGGACTCATGCTGTACCAGGAGTCGATGATGCGCGTGGCGCAGCGTTTCGCCGGCTACAGCCTCGAGGAGGCGGACAACCTGCGCAAGGCGTGCGGCAAGAAGATCAGGGCGCTCATCGCCGCCGAGCGTGAGAAGTTCGTCGCCGGCTGCATCGCCCAGGGCTACGGAGAGCCGCTCGGCACGGAGCTCTTCGACATCATCGAGCCCTTCGCCGACTACGCCTTCGGCAAGTCGCACTCCTTCGGCTACGGCCTCGTCGCCTACCAGACCGCTTGGCTGAAGGCGAACTTCCCCATCGAGTACCTGGCCGCCCTCCTCTCATCGGTGAAGGACGACAAGGACCGCACTGCTGTCTACCTCGCCGAGTGCAGGTCCCTTCGGATCGGCGTGCGCTGCCCGGACATAAACGCCTCGGCCGCCAACTTCATGACGCTTCCAGGAGACGAGGCCGGCGCCATGGGAACGATCGTCTTCGGCCTCTCAGCCATAAGAAACGTCGGCTCCGCGATAGTCGACCTCATCGTCCAGGAACGGGAGACGAACGGCCCCTTCAGCGACTTCTACGACTTCTGCCTGCGCGTCGACCCGAGCGTCCTCAACAAGAGGGCCGTCGAG